>NZ_VOZH01000074.1:0-7186 GCF_013419875.1 Acinetobacter sp. YH12049
GCATGTTCCGCGTCCTTGCAATACTGTGTTTACATACAGTCTATCGCTTAGCGGAAAGTTCTTTTACCCTCAGCCGAAATGCCTGCCGTTGCTAGACATTGCCAGCCAGTGCCCGTCACTCCCACTCAATAGTTGCCGGCGGCTTTGAGGAAACATCGTAGGTTACCCGCGAAATACCGGGAATCTCATTAATGATGCGGCTAGAAACCGTTTCTAAAAACTCATACGGCAAGTGTGCCCAGCGCGCTGTCATAAAATCGATAGTTTCTACTGCGCGCAATGCCACCACATACTCATAGCGGCGGGCATCGCCCACTACGCCAACCGACTTCACTGGCAAGAATACAGCGAAGGCTTGGCTGGTTTTGTGATACAGGTCAGCGGCATACAGCTCTTCGATAAAGATGGCATCAGCCAAGCGCAACCTGTCGGCATATTCTTTTTTTACTTCGCCAAGAATACGCACACCCAAGCCAGGGCCAGGGAAGGGATGACGGTAAACCATGTCGTAGGGCAGACCTAACTCCATACCGATCTTGCGCACCTCATCTTTAAACAGCTCGCGCAGCGGCTCCACCAGCTTGAGCGTCATAACACATTGATATTAGCTTCAATCTCTAAACCGTTGATTTGGAAATACATAATACCCTATTTGTTCATTCTTTTGTTATTTGTTGTATGTTGCGTTATTCCATCAATAATTTTATTCCAATCTTCGAAATGTAGTTCGTGTCCGGTTCCATCAAGCGTTATTAGTTTTGAGCCGTTTATCTTTTCAAGTAAAACTGCTGAATTCTTAAAATGCCATATTTTATCGTCCGTTCCGTGTACAATTAAGGTTGGTTGATTGATTTCGCTCAATCTGTTCCAGTATTCTTCACCACCTTGCAGTGCCGCATGATTGAACATACTTATATAGTTATTAGCTCTTTTAAATTCGGCTCTAATCAGTTTTTCACTTCTTTGTTTGTCAAATTGTTTCCTGCCGCTCATCAATTCAGCACCTTGAATTAAATAATTTGCCACACTGTCTTCATTTGTCCAATCTACGGTTTCAGCTTTTCCGTGAAAATCTAAAATACGCGTATCCATTTCAGGAATTGTGGGGTCTGAGTCGCCCCAAGGACCTGATGAGATTAGTGTTATTGAACTTACCCTGTCGGCATATTTTATTGATGCTATTTGAGAAATCAGTCCGCCCAGTGAAATTCCCACAAAATTGGCTTTGACTATTTTATAGCCGTCCAAAATTGAAATAGCATCATGGGTTAAGTCAACAATATCATAGGGGGTTGAACCCGGTTCGTAATTAGTAGATTTTCCTACGTCCCTATTGTCGTAGCGAATAACAAAAAATCCCTTTTCAGATAGTTTCTGGCAAAATTCAGCATCCCAATACAACATGGATACCGTTGCTCCCGCAATCAAGAGTATTGCCGGATCTTTTTCACATCCAAAACTTTCGGTAAAAAGTCTTATTCCGTTTTTTTTAACTATTTTCTCTTTCATTTCCTCGCCTTTCTGTTTTATAGATTCATTAGTTTTTGGCTTTGTACACGACAAAAAAAGATAACTCATTGAAATAATGGCATAGTACTTGTTTTCTGACGACGAATATGATGACACATTTCTATGAGTTACATCTCATCTTAAACAAATATCTAAAGTGGAACAAGTCACATGCAAAATGTTTTACACTGATTATGCTTGCATTAATTGTAAAACAGACATGTAATCTTTCTTCTGCAAATAAGCTTCCTCTAGTTGCTTTTTCTTTGCTTGATAATTTTCATATTCTCTTTTCTCAGTGTGAATTTGATGTTCCTTCTGCTGTTTATATGCAGTATAATTCCCGTCAAAACAGTTAATGGTATTGTTGTCAATCTCAATAATTCGATTACACAATTCATCTAATAAATTTGTATCGTGGCTAATAATCATCATTGTGTTATATTTTCCTAAATTTCGCTTTAGCAATTGAATCCCTTTAGTATCTAAATTCGCTGTTGGTTCATCTAGTAAAAGTATTGAACTACTCTTAGAAAAAGTCTCAGCTAAACGTAAACGAGTTTTTTCCCCACCACTGAACCAACCTTCAGATATTGTTGAGCTGGAGCGAAATTCTTTCAATTGCCAAGAATCTACTGATTCGTGGTATTGACCGAATTGTTTATAATAAGAGATATCTCCCTTAACCTCAACATTTCCCTTGTCAGGAGCTATATCATTGTTAATGATCTCCAACAACGTCGTTTTTCCACTTCCGTTTAACCCGACTACACCAATAATATCGTTCTTAAAAACAGTTAATTTATCAAAAGTAAAAAGAAGCTTGCCTCCAAAATATTTTTCTATTCCTCTCATTTTTATCAATTCCATACAATCGCCTCCCTTTCTAGCGATTAAGTTAATAAACATATTAAATCATTAATTAGTTTTTGTAGTTTAGAGAGTTTATTTCTTAGGGTTTCTATTCCTCAATTATTCCGTATCCTTCTGGTGCAGGAATCCCATGTTCCGAAGAACGACTGACTGATTCCCACTCTTTCCATGTAAATATACGTTTTTCTGCATTTTCAACAGCTAAATCATATACAAGGCTTCCCAGAACTAATCGGAGAGGCGGATTCTCACTATTAACCAGTTTCATTATAGCTTCGGCGGCTAACTTAGGATCACTATCCACCGATTCGTTTGAATATTGTTGGGCCAACTTTTCACGTAATGAATCATACTCTTTTTTCTGTGTAGTAAAACTCATTTTTAAGTATAGATTCGTCCAGTAACCTCCAGGTTCTACGATAGATACTTTTATACCAAAATGTGCAGCTTCTTGTGCTAAAGCCTCGCTAAATCCTTCTAAAGCAAATTTACTAGCGCTATAGATTCCCGACATTGGACCACTAATCAGTCCACCAATACTAGATATCTGGATAATATGACCTGATTCTTGTGCCCGCAAGTACGGCATAACAGCTTGACTTACCCATACTGTACCGAAGAAATTAGTTTCCATTTGGCTTCTAACTTCATCTTCACTAAATTCTTCAATCATTCCCATTACCATATTCCCTGCATTGTTAATGACAATATCGAGTCTTCCAAAATGTTTAATGGCAGTTTCCACTGTAGTCGAAACAGCACTTCTATCAGTAACATCAAGACTTAAAGGAAGTAACATTCCTTCAAACTGGCATTTTAACTCATTCAGTTTTTCAATATTTCTAGCAACACCAACAACCTTCTCTCCTGACTCCAATGCTTTTTTTGTGAATTCGTATCCTAGTCCACTGCTTGCACCTGTAATAAACCACACACGTGTATTTTCATTGTTATTAAATGTCATAAATAATCTCCTCCATTAATCATGTAATATTGGTATCATTCAATACCAATTTAAAACAAACAAAATAAAGAGCACAGGCAATCTGCCTATGCTCTAAATATAGAAATATAAAATTTCAACAGGATTAATCCGATTGTTGGTATCACAAATAAGCCATCAAATTCATTGATGTACCCTTTTCTACGAAGTGTCATGGGAGATCTCCCTTTAAAATAAAAAAGAGGAAGATTCCTCTCCCCCTTTTTACTATAACCGTATAATAAAGGTTTCCTATAAGAAGACAGATTTATCCTAATACTCTGAGCATAAGCAGAGCCTTTGAACGTATTAAACTAACGGTTCAAAGTTAGGATATCAATCATTAAGAAGCCTCCATTCATCATAAGTTAGTTCAAGTACAACATATGGGCCTGATTTGTCAAATATCAATCTGTACTCTTTCACTAACCTGCCACGTTAGTGTAAGTACATTTGTTCACAATCCCAATTGAATCATCTAGGAATAGGTGATTACTTTCCTCAACAATCTGGTCTTTTCTGGAATAAAGAGGTGGTCCCACTTGTTTGAACAACTAAAAGCTTATTTATAAGTGATACTCTGCTCTAGTTAAGCTACCTTATTTTGTTGTGGTAGCTGGTCATAGTAAAACTCATCTGGAGTCATTTTGTCCAGACTCGAATGAGGTCGTTTCAAATTATAAAATTCAAAATATGCGTTTAATTGCTTCTTCGCATCCAAAACATTGCTGTAGGCTTTGAGATACACCTCTTCATATTTAACGCTCCGCCATAATCGTTCAACCATCACATTATCAACCCATCGACCTTTACCATCCATACTGATTTGAATGCCATTTGATTTCAATACATCAATAAATGCATCACTGGTAAACTGACTGCCTTGGTCTGTATTAAAGACTTCAGGTCGGCCATATTTTTCAATAGCTTCATTTAATGTTTCTATGCAAAATGTAACCTCCATACTAATCGATACTCTATGCGCAAGTACCTTGCGGCTATGCCAATCAATCACAGCACATAAATAAACAAAGCCTTTTGCCATAGGGATATACGTTATATCCGTAGACCACACTTGATTACTGCGCTGAATAGCCAATCCTTTGAGCAGATATGGATATTTACGGTGAGCTTGATTGGCCTGACTTAGATTTGGTTTACGATATAACGCATTAATGCCCATTTTCTTCATTAAAGTACGTGTATGACGTCGTCCTATATGATGTCCTTGACGATTCAATAAATCACGCATCATACGGCTACCTGCAAAAGGGTATTGCATATGTAACTCATCCATACAGCGCATCAGCTTCAGATCTGATTCACTCACAGGTTTTGGGCGATAGTAATAACAACCACGGGAGACTTTCAGCAGCTTAGCTTGCTTAGATACTGAAATCTGAAGTGAGTCATCGATTAACTTTTGTGGTTGAAGCGACCCAGTTTCTTCAACACACCTTCTAAAAAATCAATTTCTAATGCCTGCTCACCGATTTTTGCATGTAGTTTTTTTAGATCGATGGGTGGTTCTGTTGGAGCTTTTGATTGATCGAAAGCTTGCGAGGAAGCTGAAATCAGTTGATTTTTCCAGTCAATAATTTGGTTTTGATGAACATCAAATTCAGCACTCAATTCAGCAAGTGTTTTTTCTGCTTTAATCGCAGCAAGTGCTACCTTAGCTTTAAAGTCATTTGAATGATTTCTTCTTGGTCTACGTGTCATAAAATACTCCATATATTGATGTTTATAACATCATTTGGGGAGCAAAATATCACTTATAAGTGTTGTTCAAATTTCCTGATCCACCTCTGTGGCTCAACCTGCGAAAAGAAACGAGTTGCTACGTAAGTCCGAGAACATGCTTTCCATGGTCTCTGAGCTCGCCTTTGGGACCGACATATCGGTAGAGAGTGACGCGCTCGATGCCGAGTTCCTTGCAGAGATCGGAAACTGAAGTATCGCGCTGGGCCATGGCGGCTTGCGCGAGACGCACCTGAGCTTTGGTGAGCGCGAATTTTCGTCCGCCCTTGCGACCGCGCGCTCTCGCGGAGGCGAGACCCGCCATGGTGCGCTCTCGGATCAGATCCCGCTCGAACTCGGCCAAGGTGGCGAAGATTCCGAACACCATGCGACCGGACGCAGTCGTGGTGTCGATCTGAGCGCCCTTTCCAGTCAGAACCCGCAGGCCGATCTTGCGGTCTGACAGCTCCTTCACCGTGTTGACCAGATGGGCAAGCGATCGTCCGAGGCGATCGAGCTTCCAGACCACCAGCACATCGCCGTCACGCAATGACTTGAGGCAGGCAGTCAAGCCAGGGCGATCATCACGACCGCCGGAAGCAAGATCATCATAGATATTGTCCCGTTCGACACCTGCGGCGCGCAAGGCGTCGTGCTGCAGGTCGAGAGACTGCGAGCCATCGGCTTTGGAGACGCGGGCATATCCGATCAGCATGTATCACAAACGTTGGTTTGAGGCGGCGCTTCGGCCACGATTGCATTGACCTCTGGAAATGTATCTCAACCAGCTTCATAAACAAAGCGTCTTGAACGCTATCAGATTTTGAAAAAGGAACATGTATGCCGCGTCGCGTCACTCTAACCGATCGGCAGAAAGACGCGCTGTTGCGCTTGCCGACTTCACAGACGGATTTGCTCAAGCACTATACGCTGAGTGATGAAGACTTTGGGCATATCAGGCTGCGTCGGCGCGCTCACAACAGGTTCGGCTTCGCCCTGCAATTGTGTGTCCTGCGCTATCCCGGCCGGGTGCTGGCTCCAGGCGAACTGATCCCTGCAGAGGTCATCGAATTTATCGGAGCGCAGCTTGGCCTGGGTGCCGACGATCTCGTAGACTATGCTGCCCGCGAGGAAACACGGCACGAGCATCTTGCCGAGTTACGGGGGCTCTACGGCTTCCGCACCTTCTCCGGACGTGGTGCGAGCGAGCTGAAGGAATGGTTGTTCCGAGAAGCCGAGATGGCGGTGTCGAACGAGGATATCGCCCGTCGCTTCGTAGCCGAGTGCCGACGCACCCGCACTGTCCTTCCCGCGACATCCACGATCGAGCGGCTTTGTGCCGCGGCTCTCGTCGATGCCGAGCGACGCATCGAGACGAGGATCGCCAGTCGGCTGCCTATGTCGATCCGAGAACAGTTGCTGGCATTGCTCGAGGAGACGGCTGATGATCGGGTGACCCGTTTTGTGTGGCTGCGCCAGTTCGAGCCTGGCTCGAACTCTTCGTCGGCCAACCGGCTGCTCGACCGGCTCGAATATCTGCAACGCGTCGATCTCCCCGAGGATCTGCTTGCCGGCGTTCCTGCCCATCGGGTGACTCGTCTGCGCAGGCAGGGTGAACGGTATTATGCCGACGGCATGCGCGATCTCCCGGAGGACAGGCGGCTTGCGATCTTGGCTGTTTGCGTCTCGGAATGGCAGGCGATGTTGGCCGACGCAGTGGTCGAAACCCACGACCGGATCGTCGGCCGTCTCTACCGTGCTTCGGAGCGTATTTGCCATGCAAAGGTCGCAGACGAAGCGGGGGTGGTGCGTGACACCCTGAAATCCTTCGCCGAGATCGGGGGCGCCCTGGTCGATGCACAGGATGATGGCCAGCCGCTGGGCGATGTCATCGCGAGGGCACTGTTGCAAAGTTAGCGATGAGGCAGCCTTTTGTCTTATTCAAAGGCCTTACGTTTCAAAAACTCTGCTTACCAGGCGCATTTCGCCCAGGGGATCACCATAATAAAATGCTGAGGCCTGGCCTTTGCGTAGTGCACGCATCACCTCAATACCTTTGATGGTGGCGTAAGCCGTCTTCAT
>NZ_VOZH01000075.1:0-6791 GCF_013419875.1 Acinetobacter sp. YH12049
ACTCTGTTGACCTTTCGTTAAAGCTACATGTAAAGCATGTAGCGCCAATTGATGCATATTGATCAGATGGATCATCCTTTGGTAACAGGGTAAGCTTTTAAATAAATGTCTTTTATCCTGTTTCAACAATGAGAAGAATGCTTTGAAATTAGTGAAATGAGAGCATTTATACCAAACAGCGATAAAGATGATTTCTGAAATACTTAATTGTGCAACTCGGATTCTTGAGTAGCGACAGCTTTGCTTGAGGAATTTCCAATAAGTTGCTTCAAATTTAATAAAGAAATCATCAATTACACAGAATAATTGGGTACTATTAAACATCAGGACTAGAGTTGTGAGTTTTGTGTGGTAACTCAACTAATGGCTCTAGTCCGCTTATTTTTCAAGTCAATTTCTTATCCGAGATTCGGGTTAAACTTACTATTTTTAGACCATCGATTATATTTCTTAAAAATAGAATTTGATTTACCAAACTCTTGAGGTAAATCACGCCAAGGACAGCCTGTTCTAATTCGAAATAAAATCGCTTCAATAAAATTCCGTAAATTTAATTTGAGATAAATATTAAAGTGACGGAAAATAGCAAGTAACTTGGACCAGTGTTGATCATTTAGCATTGTTCGAGGCATAGCGAGTGTAAAATTGGGTTTGGCGATTTAATTTTACTATCTCGCTATTTTTTTAATCAACAAATGTCAACAGACCCTAACCTCTTATAATAAAATATTCTTAAAACCAATAATTTATTACTTATACAAAATACTTAAACATTATCACTTATTAAACAATTGCTCGCACAATAAAAAAAACTATTGCTAATAACAAAAACAACCATAAAATATCATTTATTTTCAATAAAAATCCAATCCCTCCTTGATTTTTGAAAATCCTATTCAAATTATAGTAAATAAATGCTAAATCAAAAATAACTACTACTGGAATACCAAGTATTGTACTTATTCCCAAAATATTAATAACAAGCAGTATTAGAATCTTTTTTAGATTACTCGATGTATAAACTAAATGATTTAAAAAAAAATTCTTCAATATAGCCTCAACATAAAATCAGTAGAATCTCCTTTAAATTAAAAGGAGATTCTCAAATAAAACAGCATTATTTTTAAGGTAATTAGCAAAGATAAAATCTATGATATGCTTCTAAATTCACCTTCAATAATCATCCCCTCTTTTCTCCAAGAGGCAAAAGACTTAGTCATTGATTCATGATCCATATGCATCAATTTTATCTCTTCAATTTTATCTTTGAGTTCTTTGTAAATAGGGAAAAATTTTAAAATAAATTCATCTTTATCAATTAACTCTAAAATCTCTCTTTGCTGGTTTTGTAAATTCGCTACTAAACTCTTTCTTGCCAACTGAAACTCTTCTTGTTTCTTCGCCTGATTCCAAGTATCCCAAGCTTCTACCGCAATACCAATAAGTGGTAATGCTGTGTTAATGTTGCTCGCCAGGTTAACAGCTCCCCACGGTTGGAACTTTAAAGCTTCTTTTAAATTAAGCCCAATAAATTGCCCACCCGCAACTAAGCCATCTCTTGCAGCTAAAATAGTTGTATTATCCAACTTAATATTCTTCGCTAAATGATTGAGACCTTTTTTAGTCAATGACCCAACAGCGGTGTCAATATTATCAATTTCTGCGTTAAAATTAACTGCTTGTGTATTTAATGCAATATTGATTTGATTGGTTTCATTTTGAAAATATTCATTAATCTTACTTGAGATAATTGATCCCTTATCACCAACTTCCCTCACTACGAATTCACCAATTGTTTCTAGACTCGTACCTTGGACCTGCATTACTAAGTCTTGGAAATATCCATTAAAACTAGATCTTAAATTTGTTTTTGCATTGGCAATTTTTTTGGAAATTACATTCAGTGCACCAGTTTCAATTTCATAAACTTGATTAAGTTTTTCCATTTCCTTTGATAGCAGGGATTGTTGTTCTTCAATTTCAGGTATTTTCTTAATCAAAATATCACTAATAATGGACTTTCTCGTTTCTTCAATTAAACCAGTATAACCACCACTTTTTTTCACAATTTCACTAGTTGCATTTTGCAACAATTTGATATGAGACAATTGTTCAAACTCATCTCGATTTTCCATCCAATAATTAACACCTTCATCAAATGGATTTGCTGAAACTGCCACTATTTTTAAGTTATGGGTTTCCTGCATAGAAAGAGATAAGATCGAACTTAATCTTTCTTTAACATTTTGCTCTTTAATTTTAAATTTATCTTGGTAGTCTAATTCATCCTCTACATCTGCAACTTCATCAAAACGGCTAAGAACAAATACTGTTCGTGGAAGTAAGTTCAGATCTTTAAACAACCATTTTAAATCTTCAATATGACTTTCTTTGATCGGATTTTTAGAGTTCATGACATAAAGAACAATATGTGCTTCACTTACATATTTTTTTGTGATGTCTTTATATTTTTCAATCTCTTGGGCATCGGTGTTCACTTGCTCTTTATAACCATATAATCCTGGTGTATCAATGAGTTGATACTCTTCATCAATGTCATAAATTTTAACTGCATTTGATGATTCAGAAGCACTAATATTCATGGTTGCTGGGTCAATTTTACCTAACCATGCAGCAGCAATTGAGGTCTTTCCTTCAGAGAATCCACCTATAAGTGCAATTTTAAGTTTATCTCCTTGCAAAGTATTCAATGAGTTCTTTAACTTAGCTTTAATATCTGTTGATACATCTAAACCAAACTCTTGACCTTGTGTAATAAAACCTTCTAATTTACTCAATAAGTTGATAATTTTAGCCTGATTATCCTGATGATTTTTTAAAGTTTCAGACATTTATTTGACCTCATAAGCACTGCTAATATTATTTGATAACGTTTTAAACATATTGATTGATTGATACATATCTTCTACAAGCCCTGTGATTTGATCACTTGGCTCATTCAACTTTTTCTTCAAATCTGATATTGATGGCTCAATTTTTTCTTCAACATCGCTCACATTCTCCCTAGCAACTTTTTTAAGCTCTTTCACAATATTTGATAAATTTTTATCAACACTTTTCTTTTGCTCAGATTTTTTAAAGTCTGAATCAAAAAAGCTCCAAATTGCTTTTGCAAAACTAAATAACAAACCCGCAGCCGTTAATGATATTGCAACCCAGCCGACTGGATTCCACCACATTGCAGCACCTACACCAATACCAACACCAAGTAGTCCCATTTTGTTGATGCCATTATTGATATCAAATTTCAATGAAACATTATTATTCAATCCTGTCACATCATCAGCTTTAAAGTTATTTTGAATACTGGCTAACCGTGAAGAAAGTTTCTGTAATTTTTCCTTTAAATTTTCATCAAACTGCGAAGTTTCTGTTTTAAAACCAGCAATTAGATCTTTACTCACTAATTCAAGATTGTTATCAATCTGTCGCTTCAGAATACCTTTAAACTCATCATTACTAATATCACTTTCAATCCGTTTATAGACTTCTTGACGAGTCTTACGCTCAAAATCTTGAATGATTTTTTCAATCATCGTTTTAAGGCTTTGCACTAGGTCCAAATATTCACTATCAATTTCTTGCTTAGTGACAGCCACTTGCTTATCAATATTCAGCTTTAGATCACTAAAGCCATTATGAATATTATTTAACTTCTCTACTGTTTGTTTTAGAACATAATTCGCTTTATTGAAGTTACTCGCCTTAATTTTATAAGGTACGTCTCCAATGACTGTTTGAGTTAAGTGGTTTTGAAATGCGCTCAGTCCTGACTTTTCCTTTAATTCATCTCGATCAGAATTATTTAAAAACTTGATCTGATTACGATATTTTTCACCAAATGGCACCAAGCAATTGGCTACTGCATAAAATGCAGCAAGTCCAGCCACCACAGTATAATTCTTATAATGTTTATCTAATGCTGATTCCATCTGTTTATTCAGATCATTTAAGGCACCTCTTTCATCATCATTACTGATCAGTCCATTTTTTAATGATCTAGGCGATGTAACTGGTTTATTGTAAACAGTCCAAACTTCTGTCTGATCTGCTAGGTGCGTTTTTATTTTTTGAAGTGTGCCTTCATTTGGAGCTGCATCTTTACTTGTGACATAGAAAACAGCATGTGCTTTTTTAACGGCTTTAGAAATTTCGTTCTCAACTAGTTTTTCATCACCCTCAATTCCTGGCACATCGATTAATTTGACCTGTGTGCCATTAATATCAAATAAAAACTCTTTACTCTCTCGAGTGAAGTCACTACGGCCATCCCCCATAATTTGGCCATCTTCAAACTCTCTTAGCTTCTCCAACATTTTTTCAAATTGCTGTAACTGCTGTTCAACTACTTTCTTTTCATTTTCTAATTGTAAAGTAATAGAGTTGATTGGTTTTTTGGTTAACTCATATTTATCTTGTATCGTTGCAAGATGCGATTGTTTCAATGCATATTCTTTTTCGATTTTTTGCTTCAATACTTTCAGTTCAGAATCTAATAGCGCTTTCTGTTTAATTAACTCTAACTCAATTAAACCAATTTGTTTTTCCTCTTCTAGGCGCTTAAAAATATAAATAATTTTTAACCACCATTACATATTTTGTTTTTTATATTGAACTTTCTCTTTTAAAGACACAATCTGAGTATTAAAAATTTCAAGTTTTTGGTCATTTAATAAAGACTGATTAACAATCTGCTCATCATGCTCATATTTAAGAGCATTAAGTATTTTTTGATAATCTTCTAATTTTTGAGTATAGGTTTGATCTATCTCCTTTAATTTTTTATTATTTTCTAAAATTTTATGACTAATTTCATTATCAGCATTTTTTAACTCTCCGTATGCTTCTTCATCTAATGAAAATTCATCTTTAAGTGCTTTGAATTTTGCTTGTATTTCATTTTTAGTTTTTTCAGCGAACAGCAGACGTAACACTTCGATAAGTGTCGATTTACCTGCATTAGTTTCACCGAAAAAAGCAATCGTAAAGTAATCCCATTCGGAATTACGTTTAAGTTCATCTATCTTCCTTTCAATTTCTTTTTGCTGAAAGCTTAAAATTTGCTTAGATTCATTTAGTTTTTCTCCCACTAAATTAGTATCTAAAACCTGCTCATTTTTAACAATTTTCGCAATCAAATCTGATATTTTCTCTTTTAAATCATCATAAATATTCTCAGGATGATTTAAATTAATATGACTATTCACGTACCCTTACCCCTATCCAACCAACTCATAAATAATTTTTTAAATGAAATTTTTTTTAACCTAAAACCAAATATTCTTTTAAACTTATTTCTAATTGTCTCTGTAATCCTTTCGGACTCACTATTTTTAAATGAGGAATCCAGAATCGAATCAAAGGCAATAACTGCATGTCATGATTAATTTTAGAAGAAACCAGCAATCCACCATCATGTAACTCTTTGACAATTTGCTGCTCGGGCAGTATCGGACGTTGCTTAAAATAAAAAGAAACCTGACTATCAATAGATAAAATGATTTCCTGTTTATCCTGTCCAAACCAGATGCTGTCATCATCTTCCACAAGTTTTACAATATTTTGATCTGGAATAAATTGTGAATAATCATGCGAAGAGTGCGTAAGCTGAATATGTGAAATGCGATAAGTACGCAATTGATCTTTTCTAACTGCTGCCAAATACCAACTACCATGATGATGAATCAAGCGATAAGGTTGAACCAGTCTAGGTTCTCCTTTATATACAAAACCAATTTGTCGATATTCTTGAATTGCTTTTCCAAGAACTTTGAATAGTCCTTTAAACTGACTTGCATCTTCAAAAGAGTACCCCTTAGCACTATAAATCTGATGAGCTCGACTATCTAAAAGTTCACGCAGAAAGGACATATCCAATGAAGGATACAAATGACTAACTCCTGAGAGCTGTGCAAAATTACGGATATCTTTTGGTGCAATTTTCCCTAAATAATTTGATTCTAAGTAATATCTTTTATTTTCATTATCTTGTAGCAATGGCAAATAAGTATTGAGACGATCAAAATCTCTCGAGATAGTACGTGTACTTACCCCAAATTCTGAGGCTAGTTCTTTTATACTTAACTGATATCCCATATTTAATTTCGTTAAAATATTGGCCAATCGGTCAGCTAAACGCTCATGAGTAGAATCATCACGTTTCATTAATTATCTCTAATTTTTAAAAAGTAACATCAAAGTTATATTTGATTTATATTTGAAATATAACACATTAAATGTACAAAAAGTTACACCAATTCACAAAAAATTAAGTCTTATTTTCTTTAAATTAAGTTTAGTCGATCTAAATAACGTGCTAGGTGCAACATTGCTAAATAGAATTTTCTTGATTCAGCCCACTTTATTTTCCCAAGTATTAATGCTCTAGAAATACGTTGTAAGGCGTTCTTCTTTTGTTTGTTCGTAAATGGAGTTGGGCATATTTTCATACAAATTTCCTTTCAATATTTCTATCAAACTTAACTACTTAAAGTATCAATTCAATTGAAAAATGAAGATAAGGCATGAAAATGACAGGAGATGTCATCAGTTGTACAAATTATCGTTTAAATTTCTTCTTTAGTATGTATTTCGCAGAGGTGGCGTCAACTTAACTGAAACTATAACTTACTAATATTTATTAAATTAGGGTGTGTTGACATTTACAGCCGATAAATTGAGCTAAAGAGGCAACCATATAAATATACAAGCTAAAGCAACAGCGCTTTGATAGTTACGTTTTAGCTTATCGTATCTTGTGGCAATTCCTC
>NZ_VOZH01000076.1:0-6780 GCF_013419875.1 Acinetobacter sp. YH12049
GGGCAAATTGTAGGTTTTATCTCAGGTTCAAATTTAAGATTTTAGCAGCACTCCAAACTCTACAATTTGCGTATAGTGGTAGCTAATCACTATATCAATCAAGATACAAGAAGCACTGCTTCGCAAGAGATAAAGTTGATCTAGAAAGTTCGATTCCCGCCCGCTGATAGATCAGACGTTGACGGTACAGCGGCAAATGATCGGCATATTTCGATACCAGCACATGGCTGAGCAGTTCAGGTGAAGCAATGCCTTTATCAATCACATAGGCGGGCATCGCTTGCTAAGTCAGGGTGTCACACTGATCACAGACCCATTTACCACGCACATGCTGTTCCTTATAGAACTGTGCCGGTCTGAAATGCAGTTTTTCACTGACATCTTCGCCGATACGACGGAGTTGGCAGCCACAAGCACATTGGGTTGATGCAGGTTCATGCTCAATACGGATGGTGTGTAGATGATCTGGCAGTGGTCGACGTTTAGGTTTATTGGTTTTGGCTTTCTGTGTCGCTGCATTAGTTTTATCTGCATTTAGCCGTTCCAGTTCTAGATCAACCGCGGCAATATCTTCTTCAACCGCTTCATCCCACAGATGGATTTGTTTTGCCGTTAAGTGTTCATTCTTTTGGGCGAATTTGTGCTTTTTAAACAGCGCCAGTTCATGCTCGTATTTTTGATTGAGAATAGAAAGATGTTGAACTTTAGAATCTAATTGCTGGTTTGATTGTGCTAGAGACTGATGCTGCATCGCCAACTGCCGGGTAAATTCCAGCAGTTGTTCATGGGTCAGTTGGCTTAAGTCA
Organism: Acinetobacter sp. YH12049; assembly: GCF_013419875.1. NCBI lineage: Bacteria > Pseudomonadati > Pseudomonadota > Gammaproteobacteria > Moraxellales > Moraxellaceae > Acinetobacter > Acinetobacter sp. YH12049. The sequence continues at coordinate 807 of NZ_VOZH01000076.1, forward strand.
GGCAGCGTATTCATGACCGCAGTATGCCTGAGGTCATGAAGAGAATGAAATAGAACGTTTGGAGAATAGCAGAATAGCCGAGCTTGGTTTAGAGCATTGTTACCACTTGCTGTCGTCCAATGCGCTGCCAGGGCAAACCCTGGATTAATGCCTGTAACTGTTCCGGGTTGAGGACCACGGTTTCACCTTGGTGAACTTGAGCCCAGTGGAATTTTCCCTGTTCCAGCCGCCTGGCACACAGCCAGATGCCCAGTCCATCATGTACCAGCACTTTCATACGATGACCACGTTTATTACAGAACAGGTAGGCGCAATGCGGTTTGATGTAGCCAAAGGCTCTCACCACCTGAGCCATGGTCGTATCCATACCTGCACGCATGTCCATGGGCTGGGTAGAGAGCCAAATTTCATTGATACGGATCATGTTGCCAGTGCCTTGAGTAATTCTGCCAAGGCAGGTATTTCTGATGTCTGCCATTTTAGCTGAATATCATTATTCGTATGAGGCACGGTGATACACAACGTGATCCTCTCATCAATAGGTTGGCTGATTGCAGCAGTGTAAGGCAAAGCAATAAATGCTGGATTCACATGAGTAGGATCCTGCACGGCACCATCATGATGGCTGAAGATCCTGATCCAACGACTGACAAGGTTGGCATTAATACTATGTTGCAGTGCGACCGAAGCGATCGAGGTATTAGGATTTTTGCAGGCATTGACAATACTGAATTTGAATTCTTTGCTGTATGTTCTGCGTTTTTTAGCAACAGGAGGTGTTGCTGAATATATATCCATGTTCATAGATTAAGTCCCCACTTGTTTTTAGGTGGGAACTAAATTAAGGCTTATAGGATCGCTTGGTAAGGCTGTGTTAGCTGGATGCTTACTTTCTTTTACCTTAATAACGTATTTTTTTAACGGCAGCATACCTTTTGAAACACCACCAAATTATTTATGTTCCACCAGCACATATACTTCCCTATCGAAAAATCTGATAAGAATTGATTATTTTGATACAAAACCTGAAAACTGGGAGTGCTTATATGGACATATATAATATTTCCGGATAAATATAAAACTACTCCACAAGAAGAAAGGCAGAATTTAATCTCAGTCCGAAGTAACAGTACTCTCAAAGACCAAATGTAAAGAAGCATACTTAAGAAAATAAATTTCAATAATGCATGAGGATGTAATTAGTTTCAGGGTGCTAAGAAAGTGTAGCAACTTGCTACACTTTTTCGCTTTTTTGAATCAGCTGTTTTAAGAAATCTTCTAATTGTAAGAGACTGGCTTCGTCAATTTCCGAGATATTCAGAGAAACCTTAAGCTGTTTTTGATTCAGTTTGATATTCCCCGCAATCTTACCGGCATATTCAATTTTTCTGACCACGGATGTTGTGGTCAGTTTTTCTGGATTCTGACTCAATAGTTTTTCAGCATAAGTAGTAACTTTGCTTTGCTCGAGTTTTTTGTCTTTTAATTTTTCCCAAGCTCCGAGTAAGGCCACTTCGGCTTCAGAGAGTTGTTCAAGATGATCCGATAGAAATTTTTTGAATGCAGTTGCAGCAGTACGGCCTAGCAAGCCTGGTTCCACATCAAGGTCATTTAAAATTGCTTGCGGCAGTTTTTCGTATGCTAAATACTTGTACATATCTTCGCGATTTAAACCCAGTGAATTGGCTAAACGTTGCTTGTTTTTCTTTAATTTCTCATCAAGTGAGTTCAGGCCAATAAAAATCTCATAATCTGTCAGATCCTGACGCTTTAAATTCTCTGCCAGGGTTAACAAAGATGCTTCTACATTATTTGCATCAATTATAATGGCTTCAATCACAGACTTTCCGAGTAATTGATGTGCCCGTAAGCGTCGCTCGCCTGCAATCAGTTCATATTTCAGATTATCCAGTTTACGCACTGTAATGGGCTGCAAAAGGCCGATTTCATTAATAGAATCCGCCAGTTCTTTTAACTGTGACTCTTCAAATATTTTACGCGGCTGGTTTGGACTTCGGCTGATATCCTCAATAGGGACATTACGTCTAAACTCTTTCGGCTCTTTAATATTGTCTTTCTGTGCTTGCTGATGTTTTTCTGTATTCTGTTTCAGTTTCTGAGCTAAAAGCTCTTTGGTGCTTGCCATAATGCTCTCAGGTTTTAATTTTCACTACAATTTCATTGGCAAGGCTTTCAAAAGCCTTACGTACTTTTGAATTTTTTTCTACTTTCAAAAGTGGTTGTTGCAGAATCGCTGCTTGATTGACTTTAGTACTTTGAGGAATTGTGGTTTCTAAAATTTTACCTACCTGTTTCAAGGCTTCATCCCGAATCAGCTTACAGACATTCTGACGTTCATCATGCTTAATTAGTAAAGCGCCTAAAAGCTCTAAATCTGGATTAATACGTTTGATTTTTTCAAGATGATTTAAAAGATCTGTTACCCCATACAATCCATATTGTGATCCTGATTCGATAGGGATAATGACATGAGTTGAAGATGCCAAGGCATTGCTTGTTAATAATTTAAGGCTAGGTGGACAGTCGATCAATATAAAATCATAAAGATCTTTTAATAGTTTTAACTTGATATTTAACTCTTCAGAAGGACGGGGAGCTTCTTCTTTTAGTTGATCTTCAGTTTTTCCTAAATTTAAGGAACCATAAATTAATGATACTTTTTCAAAGTTCGTTTCTTCTTGTAATGCATCTGCCAACAACGAAATATCGCCCACTAGTAATTCTGCTGTAGTGACAGCAATTTCGCTTGGATGTTGGATCCCAATGTGTAAACTTGCGTTTGCTTGAGGATCTAAATCAATGACTAAAACTTTGTAGCCAAGATTGGCAAGTTCTGAGGCTAGGTGTACAACAGTCGTTGTTTTGCCACATCCGCCTTTATGGTTAGCAACAGTAATAATTTTTGCAGACATGCGTGTCAGATGCTTCCTTATTTCAATGTTTAGTAATATAAATAACTTTCATTCATCTTACTATAGTTTTTAAATTTATAAATCCTATTTATTCAGCTGTAAAACAACTTAAAAAATAAATTTTTAACTAAGCTAGCTTAATTAAAAATTAGAATAATTAGTTATTTAGCTAATTAATAATTAGGATCATATTTTTATTATATAAAACAAGTGCTTGTAACTTTAAAAGTGGAAGGTTTGTCACTATAAAGTGGAAGGTTTGTCACTATAAAGTGGAAGGTCTGTCACCGTAAAGTGGAAGGTCTGTCACTATAAAGTGGAAGGTTTGTCACTATAAAGTGGAAGGTCTGTCACTAGGGTGGAAGGTTTGTCACTACTATTTTTATAACTGCTATTTTTATTTAAAAATAATTTAAAAAACAAATATTTAAGCTGTTAATAAAGTCTCATAACTAAGCTTTAAAGGTGGAAAGATTGTCACTGTATCTTCTTAACCTGTGGATAATCTGTTTTTATTGGATATTTCCTGATGATTATATGTGCAGTTATACCTTTTAAATCTAACAAAAAGGTGGAAGCCTTGTCACATCAGGGTTTTTATCTGACTTAACCTAACTAGACCTGAATGAAAAAAGTAAAAATAGACCTTCTGAACTGTAATTTCGAGACTAAAGGTGGAAGGTCTGTCATCATGGGGTGGAAAGATTATAATTAATTCCACTTTAAGTGCAGGAAATCGGCTAAAATGCTTCTTTTTGATGACAAACTTTCCACTTTTAGAATATTGTGGTGAAAGTCTTGAAAGTTTTTCCACTTTTGTATATAAAAACTAAGTTAAATTATAAATATCACGGTTATGACAGAATCTGAACCATTGCAAGAAGAATCGAATTATATTCCTTACTGTATAGGCAACATTCGCCATAATGGCGTTGTCAGTACCAGTAACCGTTTAATTCGCCCAATCGAATTATCAGCCAATGAATATAAGGCACTTTTATATGCAATGGCGGTTGCGAATTATAGTGAGAAAAATAGGGTAGATGGTGAAATTACCGAACAAACTTATATTTATTTGTATAAGGATGATTTGGCAGATTTACTAGGATTAAATAAACGTAATTCAATTAATGTTGCAATAGATCGGATTTATAAAGAGCTTTCATCCCGGGTAGCTCATTTTATTATTGAGGAGCCAGCTGATAATGGTAAGAGAAAGACTAAAAAAGTACATTCTGTCGTTCCCATTATCCGTGAGTTAAGATGGGAAGATGATTCTAAAAATGCGATTCAGATTCGTTTTACCAGTGAGGTGTTGCCGTATTTCACTCAACTGGCTGGGGGTAATTTTACTACCTATCAGCTAAAACATCTTTTTGCCCTAGATTCTGTTGCCAGTATGAGTCTTTATACTTATTTCATTAAAAACGAATTTAAGTACGCCAATCAAAAGAGTTATGAAGTGCCATTACTTTTAGAAAACTTGAAAGCACTGATTGATATTAATGAAACCAAATATGATCGCTGGGTAGATTTTAGACGCTATGTATTAGACAAAATAGTGGCAGAAATTAACGAAAATACAGATCTACAGTTAGAGTATGAAACCGTTAAGAAAGGCCGTCCAATTGTAGGTGTGAATTTTAAACTGCATCATCGGATTGCTGATAAGGCACTGGATGAATTTGCAGTGATTGAAAAAATCTATCTTGATGTTCCATTTGAAGACAATGCATCCGTAAAAGAATTAGGGGCTAAATTCGATATGAATGTACGTTCTTGGTATATTTTTAATAATGATGAAAATTATCAGCAGTTCAAGAAGTGGTTTAAAAAAGTAGGATGCCTCACTGACTCTCAAGCAAATATTGTCATTAATGACACTTTATTCCAAATGGATTTTGCTGAAATTGGTATGGGGTTGAATGACTTTAAACGAAATATGAAGCATAAACTTAAAAGTAATCCGGAATTCGTCCATAGTATTCGTGAAAGACTGAATGATATTTTTGGTAAAGAGTTGATCTAGCGAAAAGTGTAGCAACTTGCTACACTTTTTAGATATATGTTCGTAAAGAATACAAGTGGTAAGGACCTTAGGATAAAAACGACTCTGTTGCATAAAGTGTGAAAATTGAGACTGAACCGTACCGGGTTTGTCGGAGACCAACTTTCTTGAGAGAATGTTCCAATGACAAAACCAAAATATACCCCTGAAATCAGAGAAAGAGCGGTTCAATTATTGATTGAATCTGAAAAAGATTATCCTTCTACTTGGGCTGCAATCACAGCTATTGCACCTAAGATTGGTTGTACTCCTGAAACATTGCGTGTTTGGTATTTAAAGCATATGGATCAACTAAATCCTGCCAAAGTACAACAGATATCTGACCAAGAAAAAATGAAGCAAATGGAACGTGAAATTAAAGAATTAAAACGTGCCAATGAAATTCTACGTAAAGCAGCCGCTTTTTTCGCCCAGGCGGAGCTCGACCGCCCACACAAATAATGGTGGATTTTATCCAGAACAATAAAGATCGATATGGTGTTGAAGCGATTTGTAGAATTTTACCGATTGCAGCTTCGACCTATTATCGGGCTTTAGATCTCGTTGATAACCCAGAACATCGAGCGAAACGTGCTCTGCATGATTTATATCATGCAGAGCAAATCAAACGTATTTGGAAAGAAAGTTTAGGTCGATATGGTGTGCGTAAGGTCTGGCAACAATTGAAACGTGAAGGTTATGTTATCGCACGTTGTACAGTTGCTCGATTGATGCAGAAGCTAGGTATACAAGGTGTTTGGCGTGGTAAGAATAAACAAACCACCCGTAGCCGAGATGATCAAAAACGAGCAGATGACTTAGTAAAACGCAATTTTAATGCAGATCATCCTGACCCTTGCGAAGCAATGCTTCTTGTATCTTGATTGATATAGTGATTAGCTACCACTATACGCAAATTGTAGAGTTTGGAGTGCTGCTAAAATCTTAAATTTGAACCTGAGATAAAACCTACAATTTGCCCTTATCCCTCATA
>NZ_VOZH01000077.1:0-6288 GCF_013419875.1 Acinetobacter sp. YH12049
TGTTCATTCATTAATTTAAGTAAGTCATCTTTACGGTTTGCTTCGTATAAAGTGCTATCTGCCAGTAAAGTTTCAATTTCGCTTAAGCGTGGTTGCAGTTTGCCAATTTGTGCTTCATTTTTTTCAATATTTTTACGAATCGGGCGGGTCAGTTCACGTTGACGTGCGGCTTCTTTACGCTGTGCTTCTTTATCGACTTTTGAAATTGTCGGTTTGACTTCAACTTGGGATTTGATCGGCTCAGGTGCTTGTTGACTATTTTTCATTAAGTCCAAACGCGCTTGACGTAACCAGTCCGCATAAGCCACCAAGTCACCATCAAATTCACGACATTTTCCGTTATGAACCAGCAACAGTTCATCACAAACACTGGCAATCAATTGACGTTCGTGGGATACCAAGACCACAGCGCCTTCAAAATCTTGTAGGGCCATGGTCAGTGCATGACGCATATCCAAGTCTAAATGGTTGGTCGGTTCATCCAGAATCAGGACGTTTGGACGTTGCCAAACAATCAGCGCTAAGGCTAAACGTGCACGTTCACCTCCCGAGAAACCTTCACTTGGCGTATCCATACGTTCGCCACTAAAGCCAAAACTACCTAAAAATGAACGTAAGGAAGCTTCACTGATTTTTTTATCGGCAATTCGCGATAATTGCAGCATTGGGCTGGCGTTACCATCCAAAGCATCCATTTGATGCTGGGCAAAATAACCAATATTCAATAATTCAGAAGCTTTACGTGTACCTTGTAATAAAGCTAAATCACCGACCAAGGATTTAATCAGGGTTGATTTACCGGCACCGTTCATCCCGAGTAAGCCAATGCGACTGGTTGGGGTAATTTGTAGATTGACATTGGTCACAATCAGTTTGTCGCCGTAACCAATATCTGCATGTTCCATTTGGAGCAGCGGTGAACTCATTTTGGTTGGTTCACGGAAACTAAAGGTAAATGGTGTATCGACATGCGCTGCCGATAATTCCTGCATGCGTTCTAACTGTTTAATCCGACTCTGTGCCTGTTTGGCTTTGGTGGCTTTGGCTTTAAAACGGTCAATAAACTTCTGTAAATGCGCACGCGTTTCGATTTGCTTTTCATAAGCTTGCTGTTGCTGAGCCAAGCGTTCAGAACGGGTGCGTTCGAAAGTTGAATAGTTGCCTGTGTAGAGCGTGAGTTCTTGATTTTCAATATGTAAAATATGATCAGTCACCGCATCTAAGAAATCACGGTCATGTGAAATTAGAATTAAAGTCCCTTCATAAGCTTTGAGCCAATCTTCTAACCATAAAATGGCATCTAAGTCTAAGTGGTTGGTCGGTTCATCCAGTAATAACAGGTCGGAACGACTCATCAGGGTGCGCGCTAAGTTTAAGCGCATACGCCACCCCCCAGAGAAACTTGCCACATTGAGCTGTGATTGATGTTCAAAAAAGCCCAGACCGGCCATCAACTGCGCAGCTTTAGAAGGTGCGGTATAGCCATGAATTTCATCGAATCGACCATATAAATGGGCCAATTCATCATTGTTTAAATTTTCTGGATGTTCAAGTTGATGTTGAATATTCCAATATTCTTCATCGCCTGAAAGCACAAAATCAATGGCTTTCATATCCAGTGCTTTAATTTCCTGCGCCATGTGTGCGACTGTCCACACGGCTGGGCGGGTTAATGAACCACCATCAGACTCCATACCACCGAGTAAGGCAGAAAATAAGGTTGATTTTCCTGCGCCATTGACCCCAGTGAGGCCGATTTTCCATCCTGGATGCAACTGCATCGATGCTTTTTGAAATAAAACCCGGCCACCGCGACGAATGGAAAGTTGGTCTAACTGAATCATGGAACTGTCTAAGTAAGATGAATGTGCGGCTATTCTAATAGATGCCTTGGCAAAAGAAAAATTCAAAATATTTTTTGGGTAAGAGTGTTGGTGGAGTAATTTTTCATAGATTTTTGAAGAAAAAAAATCCATTTAATAAAAAATATGTAACTGAAATGCAAAAGCCCTTGTTTTCACAAGGGCTTTTGACTTAAATTTGTTGGCGTTACAGTTAAATGATGTAAAGAGCATCGTTTAACGAAAGATCAGAAGGTTTGGCGACCGTTCCGATTTCACACAAAGGCTTTGTAACAACCAAGTCCTATTTTAAGGCATTTGGCATGTGACACAAGACCTAAAATGTAAAAAAATTTCGTTAATCGTTGTTAAGTCCATCATTTAAACCATTTTTTGGTTCGTTCACTACGTCTGTACAAAAGATTAAGTTAGTAAGTGCGACTTTTTATATGTCGGCTTAATCTTTGGTGGCTTTAATGTGAAGGTGGACAAGCGACGGCAGGCATTAAAGGCTAAAGGTTTATAACCGCTTCCCTATCTGATGTATTGCACTAGGGGAAGGACGCAGGGAATAGCGCATGTAATCGTAAATAGATGTACGAGATGATCGGCACAAGATACGAGCATGTGTAGAGAGATAATGCGTGTGCAGGGGAAGTAGTCAGACTTCTAAATACTCTCTTGTGACTTGGACTGTAACGCAACCCAAGCATACCGATTTGAAAGTGACAGCGGCTCCATACCGTGATGTATATCGGTGATATTCAAATACCTGAGCTAATTTTAGCGAAGGTAGGGTGAATATTACCGAAAATCTGCTCTAGCTCACCACCCGTGATGAGCAAAGCGAAGCACGGTGGGGACAAGAGCAGATTAAGAGCATTGCTTTTACAAGATTCATGCCAGTACTTCCTAGAGTTTATATACCGTGTCATTTGATTTAATTTTTATATAATAACTTTGTCCATTTTTAAATAAGCAAGGATACACATCTACCCCTATTTAACTCCGTTAAATGTGGTAAGCTGTGACCTTGATCAGGGGCTTCACCCCCGATACCCCCGAAAAGCTTTAAATCAAAAAATCAAAGATTTTCCAATTTGAAGCTTAAAAAAGCCAAAGCAGGGTAGATTGAAATGTCAGGACAGGAACAAGGAAACAAACAAAGTAAAGCAGTTCGAGAACGGACATTTAAAGTCAGACTTTCAGAATCAGAGTATCAATTGCTTGATAGCAATAATCCCTATGGTTCAATTGCAAAGTTACTTAGACAATCAGCAGTAGAGAAAGCGACTAAAATTCATAATTCCAAAGCAGAAGATGATCAAAAAATTAAATCAACAAAGGTTGTTGAATCTTTATATAGCAAGACAGAACGAGCATTAGTTTTAGAGCTTGGTCGGATTGGTAATAATGTGAATCAAATTGCTAAAGCAGTGAATACCGATATTGCAGGAGTAGGTACTTTTGACAAAGTAAAGTTACTTCATTTGTTGATTTCCATAGATCAGCAGCTTCGGGAGTTACGTCCAGATGATCGTTGATTTCTTTAGACATGGTTCAGGTTTATCAAAAGGTTGTCTTGATTATTTATTAGGTGAAGATCGAGAGCGTGAACATGCACAAGTGCTTAGTGGTGATATAGAGCTGACAGCACAATTGATTGATAGCAGTCCTTTTGCCAAAAAATACACCAGTGGTTGTTTGTCCTTTTATGAGCATGATTTATCTGACCAAGATAAACAGAAAATCATGCAAAATTTTGAGGAATGTTTATTTCCAGGACTGGATAAAGACCGATATCAAATTTTATGGGTACAGCACCAAGACAAAATTAATCAGGACACAGGTGAGACAAGGCTTGAACTTAATTTTGTGATTCCAAATGTTGAGCTTTCAACAGGAAAACGATTACAGCCATTCTATGCACCCGTTGATTTAGATCGAGTGGATCTATTTAAGCAGATCACCAATACCAAGCATTCACTGTATGACCCCGATGATCCTGAGCATCGACAGCTATTTTTAAATAAAAAGAACCTACCCAAAGATATTAAGGATTTTAAAGCGCAGTTACATCAACGTATTTACCGAGCGGTTGCCAATGGTGAAGTTTCCGATCGGCAAGAATTGGTGCAATGGCTTGAATCGAATCAAATCAATGTCACCCGACAAGTAAAAAACTCCATATCCATTGAAAACCCGTATGAGGGCGCAAAACGTCCTATCCGTTTAGAGGGCGAGATTTATGAGCAAGGCTTTAGAGCTACTGGCGAATATCGACAAGAAGTACAACAACGAATTGAAGAATACAGAGGAACAACTTCTGAGCGGTATCGAGCAAACGTCACAGGCTATCAGAGACAGCTTGAACACAAGAGCCAATATCACTGCGACCGCTATCCAACAGTCGGACGAGAAAATAGCCCAGAGCATTCAAAACAACGCCCAAACGGTCGAGAAGCGGTTGAGCCAGTATCAAAGCTTGCTGCAATCGAAATTGAGCCATTTAACGCAATTAAACGAGCAAATACAAAGCCAAGAACAACAAGCTCAGAACCAAGCCGTACAGAAAAAACTTACCATTTTGAATATGGGACTGATTTCAGCAGCAGTTATTTTGCTTATAGCGATTTTCTCGCTTGGTCTCATCGCCAAAAACAAGTACAGCGAAGTAAAAACACTCAATACAGTGATCAACGAGAAACAATTGAGAGTAGATCACCTGAACAAATCAGGGGGCAGCCTGAATATCAGTACGTGCAAGAATCTATCAAACAACAAGCAACGTCTATGCATTCAGATCAACAAGAATGCAGGGGAATGGCAAAACGGCTACATGATTCCAATGGGATACTAAACGATGACCGAATTAGAAACACAATTATTGAGAATCATCGAAGAACAACAGCAGCAATTACTGCAACAACAAGCACAATTGCAGAAGCAACAGCAAGCTTTAGACATGATGCAAACCAAAATTATCCAAGCATTGTCAGTGCAGTCAAGGGCAATAGAGAGCGATCAGCAGAGCTTACAGCAAGCACAGAAATCATTAGCGATAATACAGAAGCAATTTCACGAGCTAGAACGCAGCACAGCAAGCTATACCGAGCAGATCAATTGCAAAGTCCGAGAGATGAGCAAGATTACAGCCGACAACGAAGAAGTGCTGGAGAGAATCTCAACCACACAGCATTTAGTCTCGTCAGAAGTAGCCAAAGCTCAGAAGAATTTGCTCAAAACGTCAGAGATATTGAAAGAAATATCGTCCAGATAAAAGAACGGCAAAAGGAAATAGAAAAACCTCGACCTAATAAAGATCGAGGTATGGATTTTGGTATGTAATATTATTTGGTTAAGGAATCAATTTTTTGGGCAATAGATAATGCTTCACCTTCAGTCATGCCTTTAGAGGACATACTAAATAGTCTATTTTCGCTAATCCAACTAATATTATAAATTCCATTTTCTATACGCTCATTAGTTGATGGTGATGAATTAACATAAGAATTAATATTTTCTTTAAAAAAATGGACTTGGGTATTATCAGGAGAGACGTTATATTCGTTAATTTCTAAAAGCTTACCACCATTTTGATAGCTTCTAAAAATTGAATCGTAGCCTTTACCTTCTATATATGCACCTGAAAAGTCTCCACCAACAAGATTGTACTCAGATCCCATTATTTCTTGTAAATTAGTAGGAGTAAAACTAAGTTGCTCTAATAATTTTTTTTCACCGCCTAGTTCTTTAAGGCGATCAATATAATAAGCTTGGTTCTCAAATTCATGTGTTTGTTTCCCTTTGGAAAAACTACCAAATTGAGATAAATTTAATGCTCGTTCATATAATATTTTTTTGGTTTCTGCATCTATTGGAGCATCTTCAATACTTATATATGTACTTTGAAATGAATTTAAATACGGATTTTGAATTTAAAAGTATGAGTGTTCAAAATATTTTCTATAAGGTTTAATTTGAATTCAAAGTTTTTGAATGTTGGTTATTGTTGTGAACAGTTGAGCGATTGATCTACCAAGCTGTGGAATAATTCATGTCAGATGGAACGATCTAAAATCAGAAAATCATGATTTGATGATGATTAAGTTGTGTTTAGTAAAATTAAAAAATCACCGTGGAACATTAAATTTCACGGCGATTTATTTTTGAGCAATCAATTAGCTAGACTTAATAGTGTGATTCAGTATCACTTTTGATGGTTGTTAGGCTTCAAAACTACTTTCCATTTCCTTCAATTCCATCATTAATTCAAGCATTTGCTCTTCAACGGTTTCAAGTTTTGCTTTGAGTTCCGTTTGTTCATTCATTAATTTAAGTAAGTCATCTTTACGGTTTGCTTCGTATAAAGTGCTATCTGCCAGTAAAGTTTCAATTTCGCTTAAGCGTGGTTGCAGTTTGCCAATTTGTGCTTCATTTTTTTCAA
>NZ_VOZH01000078.1:0-6261 GCF_013419875.1 Acinetobacter sp. YH12049
TTTCATGTACTTATATTAACAATCAAAACTCAAGGAAAATAGTCCTTAGTTAAATCAAACGACACTTCATGTCGTGTCGCTTATATCTCTGACCTGAAGGACAGAGTTTTACGCTCCATTTGATAAATATTTTTCAATACCTATTCACATATCATGACAAGCATGCTAATTTTCATCTTAAGTGTGATCTGTTTAAAACAATTAAATCATTCATCGCAGCGCACAAATGACTGCAATTAATATTTTTATTAATCAAGTGGTTATATTTAGAAACAAGGAGTTTAACAATGATGATACAAGCTCTGAAAAAAATCTATGCACTGTTGTCACAACAGATGAATCCAAAGTTGCAAGGAATGCATCTTTCGATTCCAGAAGCCGAAGGTGATTACGCCCAAGGGACTTATTTTGAAATTCTTGCGGCTCAACACCATCAAGACTTTCTCAGTCACCATACTATGGATTCAGCAGACCAATCCCCTACTGACTATCGCAATGCCATGTGGAATTTTTTAAGTGCCGCATTAAAAGGTCATAAAGATGCCCAATATCGCTTAGGTCTCGGTTATTTACGTGGAGAACTCGGCTTAGACCGCAATTATGAACTTGCAGAGCTTTGGCTCAGTAAAGCGGCTGCACAAGGCCATGAACAAGCAGACTACGTCTTACATCATGCCTATGAAGACATTGTCGTATAGTCATTGCATTCTAAGTAATAAAAAACCAGCCCGCAGGCTGGTTTTTTTATTTTAAAACTGGAACTTAGTTGCCAATTTTGCGGTATTTTTGACGCTTTGCAACTAGGTCATCACCATCACGTTTACGACGGTATTCTTCAAATTCATGGTAGTTACCCGTGAAGAATTCAGGGGTTTCACCTTCAAATGACAAGATGTGCGTTGCAATACGGTCGAGGAACCAACGGTCATGCGAGATCACCATTACAGTCCCTGGGAATACCAGAATGGCATCTTCAAGCGCACGTAAAGTTTCGATATCCAAGTCGTTTGATGGTTCATCGAGTAAGATAACGTTTGCGCCCATTTGCAGGATTTTCGCAAGTTGTAAACGGTTACGTTCACCACCTGACAATTGACCTACACGTTTTTGCTGATCTTGACCTTTGAAGTTAAAGCGACCGATATACGCACGAGATGCGATTTCGTATTCACCAATTTTCAAGATATCTAAACCGCCAGAAACTTCTTCCCAAACAGTTTTGTTGTCATCTAAGGTGTCACGAATCTGACCAACATAAGCCACTTTAACAGACTCACCCAGTGTAACTGTACCTGTATCTGGTTGTTGTTCGCCTGTCATCATACGGAATAATGTGGTTTTACCCGCACCGTTTTCGCCCACAATACCTACAATTGCAGCAGGTGGTACAACGAACGATAAATCTTTATAAAGTGTACGGTCACCAAAGGATTTACTAATACCTTCAACTTCTACAACCTTGTTACCTAAACGTGGACCAGGTGGAATGTAGATTTCAGACGTTTCGTTACGCTGTTGGAATTCGCGTGAGTTAAGCTCTTCAAAACGCTCCATACGCGCTTTGTTTTTCTTTTGCTGACCTTTGGCATTTGAACGAACCCATTCAAGTTCTTTTTTCAATGCTTTAGCAAAAGATTCTTCTTGCTTCTGTTCTTGCTCTAAACGAGCATTTTTCTGCTCTAACCAAGAAGAGTAGTTGCCTTGGTATGGAATACCCATGCCGCGGTCAAGCTCAAGAATCCACTCTGCCACGTTATCCAAGAAGTAACGGTCATGGGTAATCGCAACGATCGTACCTGGGAAATCTTTCAAGAAACGTTCTAACCAAGATACTGATGAAGCATCCAAATGGTTCGTCGGTTCATCTAGAAGTAGCATGTCTGGTTTAGACAATAACAAACGGCAAAGTGCAACACGACGGCGCTCACCACCAGACAACTTAGATACATCTGCATCCCAAGCTGGAAGATTCAACGCTGCAGCAGCCTGATCCATTTGGTTGACAATGTTATGTGCATCCCATGAATGGATAATCGCTTCTAACTTCTCTTGTTCTTTTGCAAGTGCATCAAAGTCAGCATCTTCTGCTGCATATTCTGCAAACACTTCATCAAGACGCGCCAAAGCATCCAACGGTTCACGTAAACCGTCTTCAACGTTACCACGAACGTCTTTGCTTTCATCCAATGGCGGCTCTTGTTCAAGGTAACCAATTTTGATACCCGGTTGAGCACGTGCTTCACCTGAGAAATCTTTATCTACGCCCGCCATAATACGAAGCAAGGTAGATTTACCTGCACCGTTTAGACCAAGCACACCAATTTTTGCGCCTGGGAAAAATGATAAAGAGATGTCTTTCAGGATTTCGCGCTTAGGCGGAACCATCTTCGACACACGGTTCATCGTGTAAATATATTGGGCCACTTAGGACTCCTCAATAGTCAAAACATATACGGAACAACACAAAGTTGCCCCTGCTCAATTGAGCGAAAAAATAATCGGCTATTATACGCATAAAGTCGTGAAAAAATAAGGTTTCGCACACGCCTTCAATGCATTGTTACAAGTTTAATGGCGAACAAAATTTAAACATGCGTTTTTAAGCATGATTTCGCTCATCTTTAGCTGAAAATTTTTCAACAATATGAATAATTATGATATTAATTTTAGAAATAAAGCACTTTTATTCATATATAAAAATGATAGACTGTTTAAAAACTAGCTCACTTAGATGAAGTAATCATGACATATAAAGACGAAACTTTAGCAATTCACGCGGGGTATACACCGGAGCCAACCACCAAAGCGGTTGCGGTGCCAATTTATCAAACCACTTCATATTCCTTCGATAACACACAGCATGGTGCTGATTTATTTGACTTAAAAGTTCAGGGTAATATTTATACCCGCATCATGAATCCAACCACAGCGGTACTTGAACAGCGTGTTGCAGCACTCGAAGGCGGTATTGGCGCTTTGGCCTTAGCCTCTGGTATGGCTGCCATTACATATGCGATTCAAACTATTGCTGAAGCAGGCGACAATATCGCTTCAGTTTCGACCCTATATGGCGGCACATATAATCTGTTTGCCCACACCCTGCCGAAACAAGGCATTGAAGTTCGCTTCTTTGATTATCAAAACCCTGAAGCGCTGCGTAGCCTCATCGATGACAAAACCAAGTTGGTCTTTGTCGAATCTATTGGTAACCCATTGGGCAATATTATTGACCTCGAAGCAATTTCGAAAATTGCGCACGAATATGGCATACCTGTGGTGGTCGACAATACCGTTGCTACTCCTGTCCTGCAAAAATCATTTGAATTTGGTGCCGACATTGTGGTGCATTCATTGACCAAATATATTGGTGGTCATGGTAATTCGATCGGCGGCATCATCGTCGATAGCGGCAAGTTCCCTTGGGGCAAATATCCTGAACGCTTTAAATCACTGAATACCGCTGATCCAAGCTACCACGGGGTGAATTATGTCGAAGCCTTAGGTGAAGCAGCCTACATTGCTCGTGCGCGCGTGGTACCACTGCGTAATACGGGCGCTGCGATCAGCCCGAACAATGTGTTTTTGATCTTACAAGGTTTGGAAACCTTAAGCCTGCGCATGGAACGTCATACAGAAAATGCGCAAAAAGTGGCTGAATATTTACAAGCGCATCCAAAAGTAAAATGGGTTAACTACGCTGGCCTAAAAGACCACCCACAACATGCTTTGGCGCAAAAATATGTCAAAGGCAAACCATCTGCGATTCTTTCATTCGGCGTTCAAGATGGCCTTGCAGGTGGCACACGTTTCATCGATGCCTTGCAGTTGTTTACTCGCCTTGTGAATATTGGTGATGCCAAAAGTTTAGCCTGCCATCCTGCGACCACGACACATCGTCAACTCAATGAAGATGAACTCAAAGCAGCGGGGGTCAGCATTGATATGGTTCGTTTATCGATTGGGATCGAACATGCGGATGACTTGATTGCAGACTTAGAGCAAGCCTTAGCTGCTGTTTAAACCATAATTGCACAATCCACAGGTCTTATTTTTAAGGCCTGTTTTTATTTCCATTTCATTTAAATAACCACTCCCACATAATCCGCCTTCCAACTTTAGGCATCTATGGCCCTGCTTCTATATTTATTTACAATTTTATTTATCTTGAAAATCGACTTTTTTAGGTTGCAACGATGTTGATAAAAGCACTTCTCTTTCACATATTTATGTGTTAAAAATTGAGTAAATAGGGATTTTAATTTAGAGTAAAAACTCTAAATATTATTTTATTATCAATTACTTATCATATGGCTTTTTTTGAATAAAACGCTATCATACCGCTGACTTAAAACAGCCCTGCACATAGCGTTGTCGGGCCGATAAATGAATACAATAAAACTGATTTAACAGGGAACCTCATCGTGAATTCAAGACTTGAGAAACGTTTCGTTGACCGTGTCAACGGTAAGACCATTTTAATCACCGGTGCATCAAGTGGTATCGGTTTAACCACAGCGCATCGCCTTGCCAACGCAGGCGCACATGTTCTACTGGTTGCACGTACCAAAGAAACTCTTGATGCCGTAAAAGCTGAAATTGAAGCCACTGGCGGTAAAGCCGATGTTTTCCCATGTGACCTCAATGATATGGACTCCATTGATGCTGTGGCACAACAAATCCTCGCTTCCGTCGATCATATTGATATCTTAATTAATAACGCTGGCCGTTCTATTCGTCGTGCCGTACATGAATCAACCGATCGTTTCCATGATTTTGAACGTACTATGCAGTTGAACTATTTTGGCGCGGTACGTTTGGTGATGAATTTACTGCCGAAAATGATGATTCGTCGTGAAGGTCATATCATCAACATCAGTTCGATTGGTGTATTGGCCAATGCAACACGCTTCTCTGCCTATGTTGCGTCTAAAGCCGCATTAGATGCTTTTAGCCGTTGCCTGAGCGCTGAAGTTCACTCGCATAATATTGCCATCACGTCGGTCTACATGCCATTGGTGCGCACGCCAATGATCGCTCCAACCAAAATTTATAAATACGTTCCAACGCTTTCTCCAGAACAAGCGACTGACCTGATTGCCTATGCCATCGTGAAACGTCCAAAGAAAGTGGCGACCAATTTGGGCCGTCTGGCTTCTATTACCTACTCAATTGCTCCAGACATTAACAACAAACTCATGTCGATTGGTTATAACTTGTTCCCAAGCTCTTCAGCGTCTATTGGTAAGCAAGAAAAACTCAATTGGGTACAAAAGGCATATGCTCGCCTATTCCCAGGTGAACACTGGTAAGACTTGACTCACCCCTAAAAAAGCCCTTTTGAGGGCTTTTTTATTGGGTTTTATGCAGCATCTTTGATACATTGGGCTGAGATAAAATCAACTTTTAAAACAATGAAAACTCAAAATATTGCCATCATCGGTGCAGGTACGGCAGGATTAGCTGCTGCAGCAATGCTTGCTGCTCAAGGCCATCAGATCTGCTTATATGAAAAAGTCTCACAACTTGAACCTGTGGGCGCAGGATTATTATTACAACCTGCCGGACTGGCAGTTTTCGAACATTTAGGCATTTTGGAACAAGCCTTAAGCCTTGGCGCTGTGGTAACCGGTCTTGAAGGTCAACTGGCTGGCGGCGACTTGCTGATAAACAGTCAATATCGACAAGCCGATGAACGTTCATATGGACTCGGCATTCACCGTGCCACACTCTGTCATGTCCTTGCATCCAAAGTCCGAGAATATCCTCAACACGTTGAGTGGTGTATGGCGCATGAGGTACATGAACTTCAAGAGTCCAGTGACGGTATAAACGTGATTGGACAATCCGCAGATCAATCCTTTCAACGTCAATTTGATCTCGTGTTGATCGCCAATGGCGCACGCAGCCATTTACGCCCTAAAGCATGGAAAAAGCTCAACCAAGCCTACCCTTGGGGTGCAAAGTGGATCATCGTGCCTGAATGCGAAGTGCTGAATCCGCAGATCTTGCATCAGTTCTATGACCGCTCCAACATCATGATGGGTGTAATGCCTACGGGAGCAATTCCAACGCAGCCTGAACAGCGCCTTTCGAGCATTTTCTGGAGTCTACCTACAGCAGATTTAGAAGGATTCTTGACATACTCCCACCACCAAGCTAAGAGCTATGGTGGGGGAATCTTTGCGACCCATGCAATCTTAGAGATTGCACCTTTCGATACCGCACTGCGCTGACAGTATGGCGGTACAGGAACTCTTTATA
>NZ_VOZH01000079.1:0-5806 GCF_013419875.1 Acinetobacter sp. YH12049
TAAGTGTCACTGGTGCAACGTAGCGATAGTCGAAAGGCTAAACCGCTACAGGGGAATCTCACAAAAGCGGAGCGTTAAGAGTAGTTGTATAGGTTGGTTAAGTTGTATGTTGGGGAAACCCTCGCAGAGATACCGCCATACTTCGACAGGGAGCGTGTGGGGAGAGGTGCAAGACCTTTAGTCCTTGTCTGCATAGTTTGCAAAGCTATGTGCGGATACGACCGATATACGTGGCTCCGAAGCCAAAAGAATATGCGGTAAATCGGCAATACTTAAAGGATGCGTCATTTTTTTAAATGACCGCCTTTAGGGAGAGTATTGCCGAAACTCTCTCAACCGTTTCCAAAGCCAAAGCACGAAGTGCGACGCTTTGGGTACGAGTTGAGAAGTTGAGAGCATTTTTTTTTAGGAAGTATAGTAGTGCGGATAATCAAATACTCCTTTTTCTGCTTAGGCTATTGAACCAGTTTTGAATTCGCCCCATATTTTTGCTACAGTGAACCAAATTAAGATCATCTATTTACTAGGCCTTGCATTTGCGGGGTTTTAATGCTGAATAAAAGGAAAACTTGATGGAATTGCCCAATATTATTCAACAATTTATTGGAAACAGTGTTTTAGAGCCAAATAAAATTGGTCAGTCGCCATCGGATGTTTATTCTTTTAATCGAAATAATGAAACTTTTTTTCTTAAGCGATCTAGCACTTTATATACAGAGACCACATACAGTGTCTCTCGCGAAGCGAAAATGTTGAGTTGGCTCTCTGAGAAATTAAAGGTGCCTGAACTCATCATGACTTTTCAGGATGAGCAGTTTGAATTCATGATCACTAAAGCGATCAATGCAAAACCAATTTCAGCGCTTTTTTTAACAGACCAAGAATTGCTTGCTATCTATAAGGAGGCACTCAATCTGTTAAATTCAGTTGCTATTATTGATTGTCCATTTATTTCAAACATTGATCATCGGTTAAAAGAGTCAAAATTTTTTATTGATAACCAACTCCTTGACGATATAGATCAAGATGATTTTGACGCTGAATTATGGGGAGACCATAAAACTTACCTAAGTCTATGGAATGAGTTAACTGAGACTCGTGTTGAAGAAAGATTGGTTTTTTCTCATGGCGATATCACGGATAGTAATATTTTTATAGATAAATTCAATGAAATTTATTTTTTAGATCTTGGCCGTGCTGGGTTAGCAGATGAATTTGTAGATATATCCTTTGTTGAACGTTGCCTAAGAGAGGATGCATCGGAGGAAACTGCTAAAATATTTTTAAAGCATTTAAAAAATGATAGACCTGACAAAAGGAATTATTTTTTAAAACTTGATGAATTGAATTGATTCCAAGCATTATCTAAAAATACTTAATTGTCTTTTTACGTCGCTAAATTTTAAATAAATAAGTGAAGAGCGTTAGTGGAGCTATTGATTTAAAGTTTTATATCACCAATAAATCTAAATTTTGGTTTTTAAAATGAGCTTATTTAAAATAGCTAAAACTGTTTATTAGCTTAACTTGTGATTTAAGTTTTTTTGAATATAAAAGTGTTAATTTATTAGCTTTGCAAGTTTATTTAAATTTCATCGTGCAACATTTTTAACCAATTTTATTATCGATGGTATTTTTTTGTCTGCTTTTCTTTTCTTAGTCTTTTATCTATCTGTCAGCCATATAGTATTTTATTAAATTCTTATGGGAAATGACGAATGTTAAATTATCTTAAGAGCTTTAATAATATCAATACTTGGCAGAGTAAAACTTGAAGTGCGACATAAACCACCTAATTAATTTAAAGGGTTTATGGAGTATATAAAATTGTCATACCATCATCTTAACTTTGAAGATCGTACTGCATTAATGCTTGAGTCAAGAAAAGAAGGCTTTCAGCTTCTAATTTTCCAAGATTTGCTTTTATATATTTTATTTTACAAGCTAACTGATGATTTCTCTTAATAAATTTTTGGTTAGCTTCTAAGTTAATAAGTTCTTTAATTTTTTTATTAAATTCTATATTCCTTATTGAACTATTTTTCTTCTGCTCTTTTTTTATGATTTTATGCTTTTCCTTATTTTTTGAAGGAAGAGGGTATTTTAGTTTTGAATCAGCAACTGAAATTAAATTATTTACATTATGAGTATAGTTGTTTGATATAGCTCCTTTTCCGTAGCAATTAGATAAAAAGACAGCATTATTAGAATTAAAAAAACCACTACCTAATATATTGAAGTTAGTACAAAAGTTCATCTCTATACAATTGTTAAACCCTGAAAAAGAGCAATTGTTTATAGTCATATTTGTACAATAATCTGCACGAATTGCAGTCGCCATAAAATTCATCCTACCTTAGTTGCCTTATTATTAAGATAATACACCTTATGCAAAGTAATCTTTAATTATCTTTATAAATCAAAAATATAATTTTTAGACCCTCTGTATATAGATGAGTTTTTTACGTGCTTAGATAAAGTTGAATAAAAATTCTGAACAATCACTTTTTGTCTTTTTTACGATGATTTAAAGTTTCTTGTCCTAGCTCTTTCCAAATTTGCCATTTCATATCATTAGGATCAATTTCAGCAGTTTTTAGAAGAATGCCAAGTAATTCGGCTGGGTCACGCTGATCTAGGTTAGCTATTTCAAATAGTGCGCCTAATTGAATGAGATGACGTGTACGAGCTTTACGTTCTGCTTCCTTTTCGGCATTCAATAATTTTCTAACTGCAACTTTTTGCTTATTTGCTCGATCTATGGCTTTTTCAGCTTTGATCAAGGCATTGATTTTTTTCTCTTGGTCGGGTGTTCTGTACTGAATTTTGGCTAATTCAAGTAAAAGTTTTTGAGCATCACTAGGATTCTTTAAAGCAGAAATATATGTGATTTTTTCAGACAGCCAATCATTATTCATATTCAATTCCATTAATTCATATACCGCAAAAGCACAGGCTCAATACTCAAAGAACGATAACAAAATATTTACGTTCGAGTAACGTAATTTTGTTAAAGTCGTTCTGGAGATTATCGCCTGTACTTCCATCAAAAATTTGATGGCGCGCTTAGACGTTTCTCAATTTCATTGAGAAACCTAAGCACGTTAGGGACTTCATCCCTAAAACCCTGAAACTTCTTTTTTTCGTTCAATTGAAAATTGAATGAAAAAAAGAAGTACCAAAGCTAGGAGCAACAGCATGCAACTAAAACAGGTATTGGGAAAAATCAAAGATATTAGTTTTGGCGTGATCGCAGCACCGCTAATTATCATCATTATGATGTGGGCTTCGATACTCGATCAAAGAACATTTAAGAAAGAACTAGACCGAAAAAAGGCACAGGAAAAAACCTAATGGCGATAGCTCGTTTAAGTGTGAAAGTTGGTAAGGCAGGTAAGGCAGCACCGCATGCCGAATATATTGATCGGGACGAAGAAAAAAAGCTGAAACAGGAACAATCCGACCTTGAACATAGTGACTATGGAAATATGCCGAAATGGGCTGAACATAATCCGATTACTTTTTGGCAAGCAGCCGACCTTTACGAGCGTAAAAATGGCAGTACCTATCGAGAATATGAAATTGCCCTGCCTAGAGAGATGAATGCTGAGCAACGCCTAGAACTGGTTGAAGACTTTATTCAGTCTGAAATTGGCTCAAAATATCCGTATCAGTTTGCAATTCATAACCCTAAAGCAATGGACGGCAACGATCAGCCCCACATCCACCTCATGTTTAATGAACGTCTGCAAGATGGAATCGAACGAGATCCAGAGCAATATTTCAAACGCTATAACAGCAAGAATCCTGAACGTGGCGGAGCTAAAAAAGACAATACAGGCAAGAGTTACCAGGAACGAAAAACTGATATTAAAGACCTACGCCAAAGGTGGGCGGATTTATGCAATAGCCATTTGGAAAAACACCAAATTGACAGCCGTATTGATATGCGAAGCTACAAAGAGCAAGGCATAGAGAAAGACCCTGAAAAGAAACTCTTACCAAGCCAAGCCAAAGACCCTGAAATCAGGGAAGCCTTGCAACAGTCACGTACAGCCTATAAAGAGCTTGAGCGACTAGATTTAGGCGACCCTAAAAACGACCTGAAAGACCTCAAAAACAGCCCTATCTCAGACAAAGAAATTAAACAGGGCATTGAGAGTTTTAAGGCTGATTTTGCCAGCTTTAAACAGCTTGCCTTACAGCAGTACAAAGAACAGCAGAAATTAGAACGAGAGCAACAGAAAACAATGAAGTTTAGAGGGATGAGCCGATGACACCTGATGAAAAAAAGTTATATGCACTGATGGCAGTTGCAGAACAACAGCAGAACCTAGTCAATCAGGCCGTTAAAGAGCTTCAAATCACGAAAGAACACATTCAGAAGGTCATCGCAGAGCAAACCCATAGCACTGTATCAAAATCGCTAAATACGGGCTTACAGGAGGGTACAGCAGAGCTTATCAAGACCGCTAAGGCACTTGGACATTTAAAAAACTCGATTGAATCAACTAGTGATCAATTTTCATGGAAAATCATCACCATTATTTTAGGCATTTTCGCTATTCTGATGCTTGGCATCATTTGGTTATTCAGTGTTTATATCAAACCTTTAGAAAATATCCCTCAGATCGAGAGCTTAAGACAGCAAGGTATCCAGTTTGATATTGGAAGCTGTACTGTTGGAGAGGAATCTAAACCGTGTGTTCGTGTGATGAAAAAGCAGTGCGGATATGGAAAAAATGGAGATTTTTGTGTCATAGACCCAAAATAATAGGCATATTTTTTATTTCACGAGAGGAAAAGAGGTAATCATGCCATTAATTGAATATTACGGCTTGTTATTTGAATGGCATGACCAAAAAATGGATTTAGTCTATCGAGGGCGAGAAATCACGTTCGAGGAGGTCTGTAGTATTTTCCTTGATCCTGCATTGATCTCTTTTGAGGATGTAGGACACTATGATGAACAACGACTAATATCAGTCGGTTTAAGCAATCGTGGTAGACTATTAACAGTGGTTTGGGTTGAACGTGGAGATGTTGCGAGAATAATCACTGCATTTGAACCATCACATCACCAAAAGCGGAGGTACAGCAATGCAAAATGAACTAGAACGCTATAAAAATTTTGACCCTACCAATGCGCCATTGGTTAAACCTAGTTTTGTGAAAAAATTACAGGAACGTCACGCCATCGCTCAAGCACAGGCTTTTGATGCTGATGTAGTTGCATGGTTAAGTTCACAAGATAATGAAACAAAACAACATATTAACGATATGGTTCGCCATATTATGGCATTGAAACGTGCTTGATTAGGGATTTAGTCATGATTAGATATGACCTCTCTTTTTTGTCTTAATATCTGATTGATCAAAGAAAAAGCCCATTGAATCTTGCAACTCAATGGGCTTTCGCTTTATATTCAGCGGTACGCAGTTATTTGATGGTGGAACATCAAGTAACGAAGATCAGCAGAGCTACCAACTCGTGCAGATTTCACACAAAGGCTTGTACCTGAACTCTATTTTCACAATAAACAGTGTTTAGATCAAGACTCAAAATGATAAGTCTTCGTTAATCCGTGTTTTAAATCATCAAATAAGCATCCTAGATCGAGCTTTGCCTGCTCCTGCGTGTCCGTTTTACGGATTGGCATGCGTTGCATGTGGAGGGAATAAGTGTCACTGGTGCAACGTAGCGATAGTCGAAAGGCTAAACCGCTACAGGGGAATCTCACAAAAGCGGAGCGTTAAGAGTAGTTGTATAGGTTGGTTAAGTTGTATGTTGGGGAAACCCTCGCAG
>NZ_VOZH01000007.1:0-117248 GCF_013419875.1 Acinetobacter sp. YH12049
TGCTGACACGCCATTTCAGCTTTGCCTTTTTAAATTGCTTTCTTCGGGTGACTAATTCTTCAGTTACAGCCTGAATGGTTTGACTATGTAAATTACATTCTTTGGATGTGCCTTTCGTATATTTGGCCATATCAAAAGCAGAGAGAAATTCACCTTTCCGCTTCAAATGCCTAAACCCTAAATCATTGACATAATTCCAGACGAAGTTCACTTCTGATGCTAGTTGGTCTAACACCTTGCAATGTTTGTCTTTTATACGTAATTTAAGGGTTTTCATGTACTTATATTAACAATCAAAACTCAAGGAAAATAGTCCTTAGTTAAATCAAACGACACTTCATGTCGTGTCGCTTATATCTCTGACCTGAAGGACTGAGTTTTACGCTCCATTTGATAAAACAGCTGTGCCATCACGGCATTCTGTCTTGAAACAAAATTTTTCCGCTCATTAATCTGTAAACTGGCCTGCTCTCGTATAGCATCATATTCTGCTGTTGTGAGTTTTCGCTGATTCTTCCAGTGCGCATCAGGTACATAACCTGTTCCATAATGTACATTCAACAATGGAAATTCATGAAAATATTTTGCCGTCGCACGTTTTTCTTTGGCTGTTAAAATATTCAGATGAATCCATTCACTGCCAAGATGAATCGATGGATCACGCTTCATACCTTCAGCAATCCATTTTTTGGCTAGTGAAATATTGCCGATCAACTCATAAGCTGTGCCTAAATTCACTGCCGTCTTCGGTAAACCTGGATGCTCATTTTCAATTGCACGTAAAACCTTAATGGCTAAATCGTAACGGCCTGCGTAGATCTGATGTACGGCATAATCATTTTCTGCCTGATAGTCTATTGGGCTAGGATGCCTTGAGACAAAGTTCTTCAATTTTTCGTCATGATGTTCTTCGTGTTGATTTTCTTTTTCTGAATCAGATGTATAAAAATCTTCTACATAGGTATTTAAACATGCCCAACTTGGCATAGTGATGAGTAATATGCTGCTCAATAGCATGATTTTTTTTATTATATTGTGTGTATAGACTGGACTATCCAATGTCATTTTCAAGCTTAGTTTTATCATCTAGTTATAATTCTGTGTGTTATTGGGTATTTTTAAATAATGACCATTCAAACATAAAAAAGCCACCCGAAGGTGGCTTTTTTCATTCAGCGAACTGAATTATTCATCATCTTTTTTTGCTTCGTCAGTAGGAGGTAAGTCCTTGACTGCTTCCGCAATTAGACCAAACATATAGTTGCCATAAGCATTTGTTTTGTCGTAATGGAAACGCAAACGTGGCGTAATACGTGTTTTGATACGACGGCTCAGTTCATGACGCAAGAAACCAGATGCTTTATTCAAGACATCTAAAGTTTCTTTATTTGCGGCTTCACTTTGCTCATCGCCTAGCTCACGACCCATTACAGTCACATAAACTTCGGCATATCCTAAGTCTGGGCTCACCTTCACGGCAGAGATGGTCACAAGACCACCTAAGCGTGGATCTTTCAGCTCCTGACGGATCAGTTCTGACAACTCACGTTGTACTGTATCCGCCATACGCTTCAGACGTTGACTACCCGCCATTAAAGACTCCGTTTAATCAATTGAACATCGTACACTTCAATCTTATCTTGTGCTTTGATGTCTTTATAGCCTTTCACCGCAAGACCACATTCCATACCGGCACGAACTTCTTCAACCACATCTTTGTAGCGACGAAGAGATTCAAGCTCACCTTGGAATACCACCACGTCATCACGTAATACGCGAATCGGTTTATTACGGTGTAATGTACCTTCAAGTACCATACAACCTGCAGCAGCACCGAATTTACTTGAGTGGAACACTTCACGTACTTCAGCAACACCAAGAATTGTTTCACGGTGTTCAGGCGCTAATTTACCGCTCATCGCATCTTTCACATCATCAATTAATTGATAGATGATCGAGTAGTAACGAATGTCGATACCATCAGCATCAGCTTTTTGACGTGCAGTATTATCAGCACGTACGTTAAAGCCGAGAAGAACCGCTTCTGATGATTCAGCAAGTGTTACGTCAGACTCAGTGATCGCACCAACACCTGAACCAATAATACGTACTTTCACTTCATCAGTTGCAAGTTCAGCAAGTGCAACGTGTAATGCTTCCAAAGTACCACGTACGTCTGTTTTCAATACCACGTTGACAATAGGCACATCTTTCTTGCCCATAGACGCCATGATATTTTCAAGACGCATCGCAGATTGACGCTCAAGACGTTTTTGACGTTCACGATCCATACGCGCATCAGCAACTTCACGTGCTTTTTTCTCGTCATTTACAACAAGAACTTCATCACCCGCCATTGGCGCTTCTGGTAGACCCAAGATTTCCACAGGAATCGAAGGACCAGCAGATTTAATACGTTGACCATTTTCATCTGTCATTGCACGTACACGACCGTATGACGAACCTGCAAGAACAAGGTCACCCACTTTCAATGTACCGTTTTGAACAAGAATCGATGTTACCGCACCACGTCCTTTGTCTACACGTGCTTCAATTACAACACCTTGTGCCGCACCCTCTTCAGATGCTTTAAGCTCAAGAAGTTCGGCTTGAATTGAGATCAAGTCAAGAAGTTCGTCGATACCTGCACCGCTGTGCGCAGAAACCATTGCCACTGGAACGTCACCGCCCCATTGCTCGGGTACGATTTCTTTCGTCGTCAACTCATTCAATACGCGATCTGGATCAGCAGACTCTTTATCCATTTTGTTGATAGCAACAATAATTGGCGTACCTGCTGCACGTGCATGGTCAATCGCTTCAGCAGTTTGTGGCATAACACCATCATCTGCTGCAACAACCAACACTACGATATCTGTAGATTTCGCACCACGTGAACGCATTGCAGTAAATGCTGCGTGTCCCGGTGTATCTAAGAAAGTAATAATACCTTTTTCAGTTTTCACATGGTATGCACCGATGTGCTGTGTGATACCACCTGCTTCACCTGCAGCCACTTTAGAGCGACGAATACGGTCAAGAAGTGATGTTTTACCATGGTCAACGTGACCCATAATTGTCACAACTGGCGGACGAGTGGTTTGGACACCACGCGCTTCTTCAGCTGCTTCAAGTAAGTTGTCTTCTGCTTGTGTATCCGAAACAAGTACTGGATTGTGACCCATTTCTTCAACAACAAGTACTGCGATTTCTTGATCAATCGCTTGGTTTTGAGTAACCAATTCGCCCATTTTCATGAGTGATTTGATAACTTCGCGAACTTTAACCGCCATTTTCGCAGCCAAGTCAGCAACAACAATTGTTTCACCAATTTCAACATCATAAACTTGTTTTTTAACTGGTTTTTCAAAGCCATGCTTGTTCGCTTGACTTGTTTTTAAACCACGTTTATGTGAGTTATCACGGAAAGATTGCTCTTCACCACGACGACCACCTTTTTTAGGTGAACGTGAATTGTTGGTATTGGTACCACGTTTAATTTCACGGTCTTCTTTCGCAAATGAATCTTCATATGCCTGACCTACAAGGCCGGCAGCAAGCGGAGAATCATCTACAACACGAATGGTCGCAGTAGTGTCTTCGTTAGAATACTTAGACGCCATTTGACGCATTTGCTCAAGCGTACGTTGTTGCGCTTCTTCAGCGGCTTTACGACGCGCCGCTTCTTCTACAGCTTTCAATTGTGCTGCTTGAGCTTCACGTGCTTTTTTCTGTTCTAGAGTTTCAACAGGTTTTGTAATTGGCTTGTTGTTTGACTTACGTTTTACAACAACCGCAGCTTTCGGTGTTTCTTGCTTCGCATGTTCTTGCTTCGCAGCAGCACGCATTGCTTCTAAAGCTTGTTTCGCTTTAGATACTGGTTGTTGCTTCGGTTCTTCAGCTTTCGCTTCAAACTTAGGTTCCTGTTTACGTGCTTGTTGGTCAGCTTGTGCTTTCGCTAATGCTTCAGCTTTAATTTGCTCAGGATCCGGTTTAACAAATGTATGTTTCTTACGAACTTCTACATTAATCGTTTTTGCCTTGCCCGATGTACTCGCCACTTTAGCAGTACTGGTAGTTTTACGTTTCAACGTGATTTGTCCTGCATTGCCCGCATCCTGACCATGAACTTTTTTCAAATGGTTAACGAGGGCATTTTGTTGTTCAGTGGAGATAATATCTTCAGGTTTAGTTTGTGTTAAACCTGCATCACGAACCTGTTCCAGCAGCTTCTCAACTGGACGACCCACGCTGAGAGCTAACTCCTTAATCGACTTGTCCGTCATATATTACCTCCTAGTTAAACCATGATTCGCGCGCTTTCATAATAAGTTGACCTGCTTTTTCAGCACCTAAACCTTCAATATCAGAGATATCGTCAGTGGCTTGATCTGCAAGATCATCTACAGTTACCACACCGCGAGCGGCAAGCGCATACGCGATTTCTTTAGTCACGCCTTCCATTGCAGCAAGCTCTTCGCTTGGCTCTTGGATGTTCTCTTGTTGTTTCAATGCATCAGCCAATGCAACTTCTTTTGCACGACCTTGTAGCATTTCAACAGTTTCAGCATCAAGTTCGATCTCATCGAATGTTTCCGAAGGAACATACGCGATTTCTTCTAATGATGTGAAGCCCATTTCAACCAACGCCATCGCTAAGTCTTCATCAATATCTAGACGTGTAACAAACATATCTAAATATTGTTGCGCTTCGTTTTGTTGGCGTGCGTGATATTCTTCTTCAAGCATCATATTGAGCTTGTAACCAGTCAATTCAGATGCTAAACGTACGTTTTGACCTTGAGAGCCAATTGCACGCGCTAACTGATCACTCGTTGCAAAAATAATATCTGCAGTACGTTCTTCTTCATCAATCACGATACCTGATACATCAGCAGGCTCTAAAGCACTTGCAATGTACTGTGCCGCGTCATCCGACCAAACGACTACATCAATACGCTCACCATTTAACTCTGACTGAACCGCTTGGATACGTGTACCACGCATACCAATACATGCACCTACAGGATCAATACGGTGATCGTTTGTTTTCACAGCGATTTTAGCACGAACGCCAGGTTGGCGTGCAGCTGCCTTAATCTCAATGATTTCTTCAGCAATTTCAGGAATTTCTTTCTTCATCAATGCGATGAGCATTTCTGGTTTAGAACGAGAAAGTAATAACTGAGCACCACGGCCTTCACGGTTCACATTAAACAAAATCGCGTTTACACGTTGTTTAGGACGTAGAATTTCTTTAGCGATCATTTCTTCACGCGCAAGATATGCTTCTGCATTGTCACCTAAGTCAATGATAAAGCCATCTTTGGTTTGTTTTTTCACTTCACCGTAGATGAGTTCACCAACTTTAGACTCGTAAGCATCTGCAATTAATGCACGTTCTGCTTCACGAATTTTTTGAACAATCACTTGTTTCGCAATTTGTGCCGCAATACGACCGAAATCAATCGATTCAACTTCAAGTTCACGAATATCGCCAATTGCCCATTTTGCAGGATCTACATCAGAGATCGCATCTTGGCATGCTGGCATTTCGTGATCTTCGTCGGCAACCACTTCCCATTGACGGAAAGTACGGTAATCACCAGTACGACGGTCGATTTCTACACGTAGACGAGCTTCTTCCGAGTGAGTTCCCTCGTAGAATTTCTTCTTAGTCGCTGCAACTAAAGCTTGTTCAAGCGCTTCAAAAATTGCATCACGACTTACACCTTTTTCGTTACTAACCGTTTCTACTACGGTAAGAATTTCACGAGCCATAAGTCACCTATTCGTTCAGATTCTTATTTATTAAATTAATCTTGGAAAACCAGATTTGCTTTATCAATATTGTGGCTGTCAATATCCAACACTTGTTGCTTTTCAACTTCAACCTGAATCATTTCGCTTTCAAGGTCTACGCTTACAAGTTTGGCTTGGAATTTACGACGATTATCCACAGCACTGATCAAACGCAAAGCGACTTGCTGACCAATGTATGCCGTCATTTGTTCCAATTTAAAGAACTGACGATCCCAACCTGGAGATGACACTTCCAATGCATATTCGCCTGAAATTGGATCATGTACATCCAACATCGCACCCACTTGCTGAGTGACACGAACACAGTCCTGCACGCCGATACCACGGCCTTGCTCAACTTCGCCATCTTCATTGATGACAGGTTCTGCATTTTCATCAACTTCACGGTCGATATAAATACGTAACAGTGAACGCTTACCTTGAGGTTGGAAATCAATCCCCCAAAGTTCTACATCACATGCTTGCACCGCTGGGGCAATTAAGTCCTGAAGTGCTTGAGTTTTATTTGATAGCTTCATTTACTCTCGTCAAATTTGTGCGATTCGATGGTCGAAATGACCACTACAGACCAATGCAAAACTATAGTAGTAGTGAAACATGACGGTTTGACCAAAATACTGTCGACACTACACGATAGCCAATAAAAAAGGGCGTAAATCGCCCCATTATTACACAGAAAACCATAGTCCACTGTGCAAAAAGGCCCACCTAGTTGTGAGCCTCTTTTAGAAACTTGGTAGCGGGAGCTGGATTTGAACCAACGACCTTCGGGTTATGAGCCCGACGAGCTACCAGACTGCTCCATCCCGCATCAACATGCAAAAATTATATACAATTTCTTGGCCATTTTCAATCTAAAACAACCTGAAGAATTGCCCTACTGAGTTGCATCTCAGAGGATTGGTAGCGGGAGCTGGATTTGAACCAACGACCTTCGGGTTATGAGCCCGACGAGCTACCAGACTGCTCCATCCCGCATCAACATCACAATGACTTTCAGACAAACTGCTTATATAGATTGTGCGCTATATAAGATTGGTAGCGGGGGCTGGATTTGAACCAACGACCTTCGGGTTATGAGCCCGACGAGCTACCAGACTGCTCCACCCCGCATCAATATGCAAATAGTTCTCTCAGCTTTAAAAGCTGTCCATTTAAAAGTTTGCATCTTAAAAATAGAATTGATTGGTAGCGGGAGCTGGATTTGAACCAACGACCTTCGGGTTATGAGCCCGACGAGCTACCAGACTGCTCCATCCCGCATCAACAGAGTTTTGCTGCATACACCAACTTATGTTCTGGATTATAAGTTGGTGCGGAAGGGGGGACTTGAACCCCCACGCCCGAAAGCACTACCACCTCAAGGTAGCGTGTCTACCAATTCCACCACCACCGCAGCTGTGACGCATTCTAGTCGCAACACGTCAAAAAAGAAAGCGCTAAATAAATTATTCAGCGCTTTTTGGTGCAGTTGGCGAAGTTTCAGCCGATTTTGCTGGCGCAGTCGGTACTGAAGAAATCGCATTCAGACTATAAGCATCTGTCGTTTGTTTCTTTGCAAACACAGCAAGTGTCAAGCTCGTAACAAAGAACAAAGCCGTTAAAATTGCAGTCAAACGGGTCATAAAGTTACCCGAACCAGATGCACCAAATACAGTTGCAGCACCGCCGCCACCAAAAGATGCACCCGCATCTGCGCCTTTACCATGCTGAACTAAAATCAGCACGATCATTAAAATCGCTAAGATAATATGTACCACCAGCACAAACGTATGCATGCTGAACTCCTAATTATTTTGTATTTGCAAATGCTTGAGCAATTTTATAAAACGACTCTGCATTTAATGATGCACCACCGACGAGCGCACCATTGATATCTGGACAGGCTGCCAACTCTACTGCATTTTCAGGTTTTACACTACCACCATAAAGAATTGCAGTATGAAGTCCCATTGGGGTGATTTGGCTTAAACCTTCACGAATTTTAGCATGCATCGCTTGTGCATCTTCAGGTGACGCTGTTTTCCCTGTGCCAATGGCCCAAATTGGCTCATAAGCCACCACAATTTGTTTCCACTGCTCTGCTTGTACGACAGCAGCAATATCACATATTTGTTGTAACACAACTTGTTCTGCTTGGCCGCTTTCACGTTGTTCTAAGCTTTCACCCACGCAATAAATCACAGTTAAACCCGCGTTTAATGCATTTTTTACTTTTTCATTAATGATATGCGGTTGATCAGCAAAAATTTCACGGCGTTCTGAATGACCAATCAGTACAAATTCAACACCATAATCTTTTAATAGCTCAGCACTGAGCTCACCCGTATATGCACCTGTACCTGCGACGCGAGAAACATCTTGTGCAACAGTCATAATATGACGGCTAGCCTGTGCTAATTCATTTTGCACCGTGGTCAGAGCAATAGCTGTTGGTGCAACCCCAATATGGCATGCCGCTTCAGCAATATTTTGTTCATCTAATAATTGCTTAAAATTCTTAAGAAGTGCGCCAGCATCGGCTTGCAATGGGTTCATTTTCCAGTTACCCACTACCCAAGGCGTAATCGTCGAACCCGACATATTTATCCCACATGACAAAGATGAAATCGGGCACATTCTACACGTAATTCATAATTTTGAAGATAAATTTCAACACATTTGCGTGTTCGAATGACTCTAGTCATTCCAAGATCTTCACTTTTCTGTAAAAAAATTAAGCAGATTTAAGGACTGGTTCATGCTTTTTACCAATTCTTAGCTAGTGACAACACTTTAAGATATGGTATTTTTGTGCAACAAAAGTATAATTTTGCTATACCAATTATAAACAGACTGAAGCATAGGCAAGTAAAAGCATGACAGCAGTTCAAGGTTCTTCAAGATTTACGGGGTTTATTCGTCGCTTAGTTGACGAAGGGCATCTGTCTGCCGAAAAAATGCAAACAGCGCTGCAAAATTCAAAAAAGGCTCATCAAGATATCGTGCCGCATTTGATTCAGGAATATCAACTTTCAGCACGCCTGATTGCAGAAACCATCTCGATAGAGTTCGGTGAACCGGTTTTTGATATTTCAACTTATGACACGTCTTTAATCATTCGTGATGAGTTTGAAGATAAGTTAATTACCAAGCATCGTATTTTGCCCATTTTTAAACATGGCAATTTGTTATTCGTTGCGATCAGTAATCCCACCAATATTGAAGCTGTAGATGCTATCCGATTTGGTAGTAAGCTGAATACCGAAACCATTATTGTTGAACATGACAAACTTGAAAAGTTAATTGAACAGAACTTCGCTGAAGAAAGTACTTTTGACTTTGATGATGACTTTGATCTTGATTTAGATAGTGAAACACCCGATCCATCTCAAGAAGATGAAGATGAAGCAACGGGTGATGAAGCACCGATTGTTAAGTACATCAATAAACTACTAGTCGACGCCATTCGCATGGGTGCATCCGACTTACATTTCGAACCCTATGAAAAGTCTTACCGCGTCCGCTACCGTGTCGATGGCGTATTAAGAACAATTACCAATCCGCCCTTGCAGCTCGCTACTCGACTTGCTTCGCGTTTAAAAGTCATGTCACAAATGGACATCTCTGAAAAACGTATACCTCAAGACGGTCGTATTAAGTTAAAGCTGTCAAAGAACAAAGCCATCGACTTCCGTGTGAACTCCTTACCGACCTTGTTTGGTGAAAAACTTGTTCTACGTATCCTTGACCCTTCTAGTGCGATGTTAGGGATTGATGCGTTGGGTTATGAACCGGATCAAAAAGAACTGTTCATGCAGGCTTTAGAAAAACCGCAAGGCATGTTGCTCATTACCGGTCCAACGGGTTCCGGTAAAACCGTATCTTTATATACAGGTCTAAACATTCTCAACCGTGAAGATACCAACATTTCAACGGCCGAAGATCCTGTGGAAATTAACTTAGAAGGGATCAATCAGGTCAACGTAAATAATAAAGTCGGCCTCACCTTCTCTGCAGCATTGAAGTCATTCTTACGTCAAGACCCTGATATTGTGATGGTCGGTGAGATTCGAGATTTAGAAACGGCTGAAATTGCCATTAAAGCAGCTCAAACGGGTCATATGGTGATGTCTACACTACATACCAATAGTGCACCTGAAACATTGACACGCTTACGCAATATGGGCGTGCCCTCATTTAACATTGCGACATCCGTGAACCTTGTCATTGCGCAGCGACTTGCGCGTCGCCTATGTTCACAATGTAAAGAAACAGTAGAGGTACCAAAACAAAGTCTACTGGAACTTGGTTTTACTGAAGACGATTTAAATACACCAGAATTTCAAATATACCAACCTGTCGGTTGTTCCGAATGCCGCGAAGGCTATAAAGGTCGTGTCGGTATATATGAAGTCATGAAAGTGACACCTGAAATTTCAAGAATTATTATGGAAGATGGCAATGCCTTACAAATTGCCGAAGCTTCAAATCAAGCAGGTTTTAACAATTTACGCCGTTCAGGCTTAATTAAGGTCATGCAGGGGGTGACTTCACTTCAAGAAGTCAATCGTGTGACCAGTGAGTAAGTGAATTAGTATTTAAAAATAAGGATAAATTCATGGCTGTAAAAAAAGCGCAGATGATGCCAACCTTCAGTTATGAAGGCGTGGATCGCAAAGGGGCGAAAATCAAAGGGGAAATGCCTTCGCGTAATATGGCTTTAGCCAAAGTCACTTTACGTAAGCAAGGCATCACCATTAAAACCATTCGAGAAAAACGCAAAAATATTCTCGAAGGCTTGATGAAAAAGAAAGTATCCACTTTGGATATCACGGTATTCACGCGCCAACTTGCAACCATGATGAAAGCCGGTGTACCGCTCGTTCAGGGTTTTGAAATCGTGGCGGAAGGCCTAGAAAACCCAGCCATGCGTGAAGTGGTCTTGGGGATCAAAGGTGAAGTTGAAGGCGGTAATACCTTTGCTGGTGCGCTGCGCAAATATCCGCAGTATTTCGATAACCTATTTTGCTCCTTGGTTGAATCAGGTGAACAGTCGGGTGCATTGGAAACCATGCTAGACCGTGTTGCCATTTACAAAGAAAAAAGTGAATTGCTTAAGCAAAAAATCAAAAAAGCCATGAAATACCCAGCAGCGGTCATCGTTGTCGCCGTTATTGTGACGATTATTTTGATGGTAAAAGTGGTTCCCGTATTCCAAGACTTGTTTTCATCATTTGGTGCAGACTTACCTGCCTTTACCAAAATGGTGGTCAACATGTCGGAATGGATGCAAAAATATTGGTTCTTCCTCATCATTGGAATTGGAGCTGTGATTGCTGGTTTCATGGAAGCGAAAAAACGTAGCAAGGCTTTCCGTGACTTCTTGGACAAAGCTGCACTGAAAGCACCGATTTTTGGTGATTTGGTTTATAAAGCAATTATTGCCCGCTACAGCCGTACCTTGGCAACCACATTTGCAGCCGGTGTACCCTTAATTGATGCGCTTGAATCAACTGCAGGTGCAACCAACAACGTGGTATATGAAACAGCTGTGTTAAAAATTCGTGAAGATGTGGCGACCGGCCAGCAATTGCAATTCGCCATGCGTGTCACCGATAAATTTCCCTCTATGGCGGTTCAAATGGTGGCTATTGGTGAAGAATCAGGTGCTTTAGATGCCATGCTAGATAAAGTGGCAACGCATTATGAAAACGAAGTTGATAATGCCGTAGATGGCTTAACCTCGATGATGGAACCCTTAATTATGGCGGTAC
This sequence comes from Acinetobacter sp. YH12049, assembly GCF_013419875.1. NCBI lineage: Bacteria > Pseudomonadati > Pseudomonadota > Gammaproteobacteria > Moraxellales > Moraxellaceae > Acinetobacter > Acinetobacter sp. YH12049. The sequence continues at coordinate 11,580 of NZ_VOZH01000007.1, forward strand.
TGGGTGTCCTCGTTGGTGGTCTTGTGATTGCAATGTATCTTCCAATCTTCCAAATGGGTTCTGTGGTTTAATGCAAGAATTAATAACATATTTAATCAATACCCCAATTGCGATGTATATCGCAGTTGGGATTTTTAGTCTTTGCATCGGTAGTTTTTTGAATGTGGTGATTTACCGCACACCAAAGATGATGGAACAAGAATGGCGCACAGATTGCCAACTGTTTTTACATCCAGACCAACCGATTATTGATGAAACAAAGATCACCCTGAGTACACCTGCTTCAACGTGCCCAAAATGCAAAACGCCCATTCGTTGGTATCAAAACATTCCGGTCATCAGTTGGATTGTGTTACGCGGAAAATGTGGAAGTTGCCAAAACCCGATCAGTAGCCGTTATCCACTGATCGAGCTACTCACCATGATCTGCGCGCTGATTGTTGTTGCTGTTTTTGGCCCAACCATCCAAATGCTGTTTGGTCTGGTGCTGACTTATGTATTGATTGCATTAACATTTATTGATTTTGACACCCAACTTTTACCTGACCGTTATACCCTTCCTTTAGCTGCACTCGGGCTTGGCGTGAATAGCTATGCCATTTATACCTCTGCAACCTCAGCCATTTGGGGATATATCATCGGCTTCTTATGCCTATGGATCGTTTACTATTTATTTAAAATTATCACTGGCAAAGAAGGTATGGGCTATGGTGACTTTAAGCTTTTAGCTGCCTTGGGTGCATGGATGGGCCCTTTCCTGCTTCCACTGATTGTATTACTCTCTTCACTGGTAGGTGCAATCATTGGCATTATTTTGCTCAAGGTTCGTAAAGAAAACCAACCTTTTGCATTTGGTCCCTATATTGCCATCGCCGGATGGATCGCCTTTTTATGGGGTGATCAAATTATGAAAATTTATTTGGGTCAGTAAGGTCGTTGTATGACATTTGTCTTGGGTTTAACAGGTGGTATTGGTAGCGGTAAATCTGCTGCAAGCAATTGGTTTGGACTCCAAGGCATTCAAGTCGTCGATGCTGATATCGTTGCAAGGGAAGTTGTTGAACCGGGGCAATCCACACTGAATCAAATTCAACAACAATTTGGTGATTGGGTTTTACTGGAAAATGGTGAGTTAAATCGGCGTGCATTACGTGAGCATATCTTTAAAGATCCTACAGCACGTCAAGCACTTGAAGCCATTACCCATCCTGCAATACGCCAGTCCATTATCCAACAATTAAACGAAGCCACTAGCCCCTATGTCATCTTGGTTTCACCACTATTATTTGAAACCAATCAACATGAATTGACCAATCACACCTTGCTGATTGATGCCACAGAACAATTGCAAATTCAGCGTGCATCACAGCGCGATGGTCAAAATATCGAGCAAATCCAAAAAATTATTCAAGTTCAAATGTCACGTCAGGAAAAGCAAAAAATCGCCGATGATATCGTGCTGAATGATGGTCATTTAGATCATCTATATGCGCAGCTTCGACCCTTGCATCTCAAGTACTTAGCGCACGCTGAAAAAAGCTAAATAAAAAAGCAGTCTTACTCAGACTGCTTTTTTTGTTGTTCGAGTTGCTGCTCTAGACTGTCCTTTCGCCCCAACCATTTCCACGGTTGAATCGCTCCAATCCCCATCCCGACTAATCCGCACACGATTGCAAAACTTAAAGGTTCATTTAGCAACGGCACCGCTAAAATCGCAGCAATAAAAGGTGCCAAAGTTACGATGCTTCCGGCTTTAAATGCACCTAAGCGCTTGATCGCCTCTACATACGTTAAAGTCGCAATAATCACCACAAAAACACCGTGAAAGATGACTTGCCCAACGAGCTGCAGCGGCTCTGGTTCGGACCAATGTTTTGGGAAAAATAGTAGGTAAATTGGCACAAATACCACGGCGGACCAAATTGCAACCCCCGCCATGGCATGCCAAGCAGAGAGCTTCCATTGTTTAAGCAATACCGTAAATATCCCCCACCAAATGGCACTGATAAAAAACAGCAAATCACCGAGACCAAACGCTACACCGGTTTCCACATACATCAAATAGCTCATTAAGCTAATGGCAGAGACCATAATCACTACACTGATCCAAGTATGCTTATCGAGCGGCTGCTTGAAGATCAGAAATGCAGCTATAGCCGTACATAAGGGAATACAACCATTGAGGAAAATTGCCGCATGGGCCGCAGGAGCATAATGAAATGCACTATAGGCCGTTAAACAATAGGTCACCCCACCGAGCATAGCGAGGATAAAAGGCTCTTTCTTCCATAAAAAAGCCGTATCTTTTTTATAAATCAAAATTGGCATTAAGATGCAAAATGCCAAAGCAAACCTGAGCGCCGTGATATCCCAAGCACTGATTCCCCAATTGGCGCTTAAACGCGCCGTTAAGGTAAATCCACCCCAAATACACATGGTAATGAACACATATAAATAACCTTGCTTTTGAGGAGACATCATCACTGCTATTTCAATTTATTATTACGTTGACGGCATGCTTCATACAATGCCATACCTGTCGCGACACTGACATTTAAGCTTTGCAAATTACCAGCCATTGGAATGTAAACAGTTTGATCACATTGCGCCTGCGTAATAGGACGTAAACCTGTATCTTCAGCGCCCATCACCACACATACACCCGTACCTGTGAAGTCAAAATTTTGAATCGGCAATGCTTTTTCATCTAGCATAGTGCCGACCACACGTACATTAAAGTCTTCTTTGATTTGAGCCAAGGTACGTGCCAAGTTCGTCACCTGAATAAACTTCACTTTTTCAGCACCACCTGCAGCCACTTTACGGGCTGTTGGGGTAAGCGTCGCTGAACGATCACGCGGTGCAATCACAGCTTCAACACCCATGGCTGCCGCTGTACGAATGCATGCACCAAGGTTATGTGGATCTGTAATATGATCTAATGCCAATAGCAACGCATTTGGATTGGCTTGTAATAAAGCCTCTAAATCTTTTTCGTTCAAGACTGGATGTGGGCGTACAGCCGCGACCACACCTTGATGGAACGGTTGTCCCGCAAGTTTTTCCAAACTATCACGACTAGCTTTTTGAATGCTGACACCAAACGGTTCTGCAAGCTCAAAAATACGTTTTAAACGCTGATCATCACGTCCTTTTAACGCAAATAAAGTTAAAACGCGTTCTGGCTCAAGTTCCAGTAATGACTCCACTGAATGAACGCCATAATAATATTCCGGTTTCGCCATGAACGACCTCTAAATTGCAAACTTCGATAAACTTTTGAACAGGGTATGATATCCCTAGAGCACAGCATAGGCTGCCAAAAAGAAAAATCCTGCAAAGCAAGCTTTACAGGATTTATGCTATGACACATAGTTTAACCGATTTAAGGTTAAAAAACTGTGCCTAAATTGATTGAATCATTAGCCTTCTAAGTGGCACACATAGTCCAAGACTTCATCTGTTTCAATTTTAAAACGGCTATTACCTGGCACGTAGAACGATTGGCCCGCACGGAATAATTCGCTTTCTTCGCTATCTGCAATTTGAACACGACATTCGCCTGAAATAATTTCCATACGTTCAGGTACATGAGTTTCAAAAGTCAGCGCTTGTTCAGTTGGAAGCAACACACCCAGTGTTTTCTTTGTTCCATCTTCAAATTGCACAGTATGGCTGATGCATAGACCGCCAAAATAAACATTTGATTTTTTGATGACTGATACATGATCAAACTGTGCTGACATGCGTTTTCTCCAGATAAAGCATATTTATAATATTTTGATAGATGTAGTTTAATTGTGCTGCAAAAACTAATCAATCTGTGTTGAAAACTGTGCGATAGATAATTACAAAAATCTGAGTACTGGATGTGCCCCTATTTCATCCCACCACCTCAACATTGAGAGTCTAAAACAAGCTGTGCTGTTGTACAAAATACTTTTTTGTTTCATCCACTAAAGTCCTAGTTAGGGTTAATTGAAACGCTGCAAAATCATTTCAAAAAAATAGCAGCGTGATGAATCATATTGGTGGATTTGAGTGACCAAATCATGACGTTTTATGGCAATAACACGCTAGATTAAATACAAGAATACATACACAAACGTGTTTTGTGAGGACTTGGCAGGACATTTGATGGTTTCAGCTCACGTTATGCAAGATCACCTACTCTTTACATCACAACACTGCATGGATACAGCGGATAAGAAACTAATTTCTTGTTAAACTGAAATTTAAGATAGAATTATGAGGTTTTTCGTCATCTTAAAATAAAACTTGTCTTGTGACCAAAACAAAACTTAATTATCTTTAACTAGAACTTTTCGCAGCTCGGATGCGTTTATGCTGACACATTTAACTCTGATCAATTTTGCATTAGCCGACCATTTAGCCATCGACATTGAACAAGGCTTTAATGTCCTGACGGGTGAAACGGGTGCAGGTAAATCTTTACTTCTAGACGCATTATCAGCTTGCTTAGGTGAACGTACAGACACCAACTATGTGCGCTATGGATCAGACAAAGCCGATGTAACAGCGACCTTTAGCTATCAAGAGCACAGTCCTGAAGCGCTTTGGCTCAAAGAACACGAATTGGATGATGAGTCTGGCGAAATCCATTTACGTCGCGTGATTTTTGCAACAGGTCGTAGTAAGGCATGGATTAATGGACGTCCGAGCAGCTTATCCGAATTAAAAGAAATTGGCCGCTTATTGGTTCAACTCTATAGCCAACACAGCCAACAACAACTTTTAGAACCACCCTACCCAAAGCATTGGCTGGATCGTTATTATAATTTCTATCAGCCTGCTCAAGCCGTGCGTGATGCTTATAGCAAATGGCAAAAGGACATTCGTCAGCACCAAGCAGCACTCGACGCCCAAGCAACACGTAAGCAACGGATAGAAACGCTTGAACTTCAATTGGAAGAACTTGAAGACGTTGTGCAAACGGACTACAAAGAAATCGAGCAAGAATTTGACCGTCTCAGTCATCATGAACATATCATGCAAGATTGTAGCTATGGTCTAAATGCCCTCGATGACGCAGAGCAAAATATCAATCAAGAAATGGGCGCGATCATTCGTCGGATTGAATCGCATGCAGGACGTAGTGAACAACTTTCTGAAATTTATACGTCGCTACTGAACGCTCAAAGTGAAATTGAAGATGCCACCGCAAATTTACGTCAGTTTATTGATCGTCAAAGTTTCGATCCTGAACGTATGGACGAATTAAACACTAAACTCGAAGTTTTTCATCGCTTAGCGCGTAAATATCGTACTCAGCCTGAAGATTTAAAAAATGATTATGATGCGTGGCAACTTGAGCTAGAACAATTACATCAACTTGAAGATCCTGAAACCTTAGCTGAACAAGTAGAAGTGTCTCATCAAGACTTTTTAGCCAAAGCACAGCATTTGGATGATATTCGTCGTGAAGCATCTACCCCATTGGCGAAGCAATTGACTGAACAAGTGAAGCAGCTCGCGCTCCCAGAAGCACATTTTGAATTTAAATTTGAGCCTCTAGAACAAGCTTCAAGTGAAGGTTTGAGCTTTATTCAACTGCTGTTCACCGCAAACAAAGGGATTCCTGCTCAGCCTTTAGCACGCGTGGCATCGGGGGGTGAATTGTCACGTATTGCCTTAGTCATGCAAGTGATGAATGCTGAAAAAACTGAATCAGAAGTCTTGGTCTTTGATGAAATTGATGTCGGGATCAGTGGCGGAACAGCAGAAATTGTCGGACGTTTGTTGGCTGATTTGGCGCAGCATGTTCAAATTTTATGTATTACTCACCAAGCCCAAGTCGCTGCTCAATCTGACCAACATCTTTTGGTGAAAAAACGTCAAACGGATCCTGCAAGCAGTACAATTATCGAATTAGAAGAAGATGATCGGATCCAAGAGCTGGCTCGAATGACTGGTGGTGTGGAGATTAGTCAAACGACCTTACAACACGCAAAACAGTTGCGACAATTAAAATTTCAACATAGTTAATTTTTGATGCTTTCAAAAAAGCCTGTGTATTCAAAGTACACAGGCTTTTTTCTTAAATACACTATTTGACAATCCCCTGATACACAAAGGCTTTCGAGCCTAAGCTATAGCGTATATATTTATACTGCGGCTGATGTTGTTGATTGAGTAACATAACATCCACGTGTTTCGGACTGATTTTGAGATATTCATTACCGCTACGACGATTGGTTTCATAATGGCAGTCATAATCTACCGAGATTTGATCTAGTTTCTTTTGCTTAGTTTGAAATACATAAGATTTAAGTAACTGTTTTGGTCCAACTTCAACAGCTCTTAGATGATGTAGTCCACTACAATTATCACCTTTATAATAACTCTTCACCAAATATACGGTTTTATTTTGGATGTTGACCGGCAAAATTTGATTGATATAGCCTGAGTCAAATTGATCTAAATGTTGCGTTTTTCCCGTTGCATATTGCACATAGCTGCTCCACTCCCCCATGGTGCCTCCGCCAGACACATCAAAACTATAAAATTTAAGTTTTTTATCTGGTGAATATTGGACATGAACAAAACCTTGCTTTTCGAGTTGCGTAAATCCGTAGTGAAAACTGCTCGGATCTGCCGCAATGACATCCACAATTTCACGTTCTATCGCTTCATTGACCTCATAAAAATTTAATTTTTTATATTTTTTAATCACCTGAGATTCATGTTTTTGTAAGTCAGCGCTTCCTGCAAAGCCTGAAATAGGTAGGCTTGCACAGAGTGCCATCCCTATTATTTTTGAAAAATGTGTCATTGTTTCACCCTCAGTTTATCCTGCTATTTTAAGCAATCTCAGTCATCCATCACGTATATCTTCTCCTCACTTTTGTACTGCTGTTGTTCAAATCACCAATCATCGCTTCACAATTCACCACATTGCAGACCCGCCTGCACGATGAAGATTTTTAGCATGTCCCTCACTGGTCGAGCATGACAAATATTGAATTTGCAGAAAAACTCATTGTTGAAAACTTGTGAGTCTAGTATGTTGATAAATACAACGTTATTCGAATGCAATTCCCCCCAAGAATGAAACTTACCCCAATAAGGAGAAGCCATTAGGTGACTAAACAATACCTCACACACCGCTGCCTGATTGCTCCACCCGAAATGAACGATGAATTCTTTGCCAATACGGTGATTTATTTAGCGCGACATGATGAAGATGGCGCTCAAGGCATCATTATTAATCGTCCTTCGGGCTTGCAGATCAAAGAACTCTTGAATGATTTAGAAATTGAGGCAGATAATGTGCATCCTCATGAAGTGTTGCAAGGTGGTCCTTTGCGCCCAGAGGCAGGTTTTGTTCTTCATACTGGTCAACCGACATGGCATTCGTCTATTGCTGTAGGTGAAAATGTCTGTATTACCACGTCTAAAGATATTTTAGATGCGATTGCGCACAATGAAGGTGTGGGTCGTTATCAGGTGGCTCTAGGCTATGCCAGTTGGGGTAAAAGCCAATTAGAAGAAGAAATTGCTCGGGGTGATTGGCTCATTTGTGACTCAGACATGGATTTAATATTTAACTTACCTTATGACGACCGCTGGGACGCTGCCTATAAAAAAATGGGCGTAGACCGCATGTGGTTATCATCTGAGATTGGACATGCCTGATTTACCACAATATCAAATGATTATGGCCTTTGACTTTGGCACACAAAAAACAGGAATGGCTGTAGGACAAGCCCTGATTGAAAGTGCAAATCCCCTGCCACTCTTTCCCATGAAAGATGGTATTCCCAATTGGGATAATTTACTCAAGATTGTGAAACAGTATCAGCCGGATTTGTTCATCGTGGGTCTACCGCTCAATATGGATGATAGCGAATCTGAACTCTCCACACGTGCGCGTAAATTTGCACGACGTCTTCGCCACCAAACCAATATTGAAACCTTGATGGTCGATGAACGCTTAACGACACGTGAAGCGCGTGATGAATTAGATTATTATCAAGCCCAAGGCCGTGCGAAGAATCTTTCTGCCGACAGCCTTGCTGCAGCATTGTTTATTGAAAGTTGGTATCGAAATCCAGTGGGACTAAAACCTTAAGCGCTTTCAACGAACAGGCAAATAAAAAAGCATCCAAAAGAGGATGCTTTTTTATGCGCAAGATTGATCACTCAATGCTGCGCAAATGAAATGATTGGGGATAACTTAGTTTTTATCCACAATATGAATCGTGGTGGTTCGACCCGCGACAAAAGCCAACTGATCATGCGGCACTTCATCCAGTACAATTTTCACTGGTACACGCTGTGCCAAACGGACCCAACTAAAGGTTGGATTAACATTAGCAAGCAAACCATCAGTCGATGTACGTTCACGGTCTTCAATCCCCGTAGCAACGCCTTGTACATGGCCTTTATAAACTTCAGAACTTCCCATCAGTTGGATTGTTGCAGGTGCGCCAACATAGATTTTATCCAGTTTGGTTTCTTCAAAATATCCCACAACATACAATTGTTGACGGTCAATTAAGGCCGCTACGGCTTGGCCGACTTTGACGTAATTCCCTGCTTTGAGCTCAAAGTTAGACAATGTTCCATCAGTCGGTGCAACCACTTCCGAACGGTTTAAATTCAATTCAGCCAAATGCAAACTGCTATTTGCCGCTTCAATTAGGGCTTTTTGCTGCACCACACTGGCTTTGGCTTGTTCAATCGCTGCCTGAGTTTGTTCATGCTCTGCATGTGATTGATCACGTACTGCAAACATTTGATCTTGTTCTTGTTTTGAAATTGCACCGTCCATCAAACTTGCATAACGATTTGCATTTTTATCTGCAAGGTTGATATTGGCTTGTGACTTCACTAGATTTGCTTTGGCTTCAGCAAGCTGTGCTTCAGCCCCTGCTAATCCTGCTTTGGCTTTCGCCAAGTCAGATTTGGCTTGCTCAAAATCCAAGGCTTGACGTGCCACATCTATACGAAACAGCACTTGGCCTTTTTTCACTTGTTGGTTGTCTTGAACTAAAACGTCTGTGACCAAACCTGAAACATCCGATGACACTTGAATCACGTCACCACGTACCCGTCCATCACGCGTCCATGGTTCCGAATTGTAATAGTCCCAAATATGTTTCAGCGCAAGTAATGCGCCGCATAGCACGATTATCAACAATACAGGCCGAACATATTTTCGGACATTCAAATTGGTCATACGATTACCTCAATCATTTCATTTTTTTAGGGGCTTAGAACTGGCAGAAAATAAAGATTTCATGCACCAGCCAAAGCAACATCACAAATACACCCAAATAAAAAATATTGGGCATCGACACCCAATCTTGCACCATCCATCGGTCAAGCAAACGCATGATGATCCGCAATAACAGATAGGCCAATACCGCTTGAATCAATAGAATGGGCACATAGACGCCATACACATTTAGCTCACCCATGTTGTGCCTCGATCTGTAAATGATTTGGAATCTGCTGTGTTAGGACATGACACAAACTGCTTTGAATATTGTTCAGTGAATACTGAATACGATGTAAAACATCATCATTCTCAATACCCTGAACGGCCTGATTCAATCGTTGAATTCGCTCTACAATTTGCTGTTTCAAGCTCATATACACATTCTTTTGCCCTTGTTCCATGGCCCGAAAATAGTCATCTAAATCTTGTTGTAACTCTTCGAGTTCGCTGACCAGTGCTTCATTCGGATCGAGTTTATTCATGAGTTCTTGCAAGCGGGTCAAATCAATCACCGCACTGGCTTCCACCAAAGCCCACTCGATCTGTTGTTTCAAGTTCCCTGATTGCACCATTTTGCTGTTTAGGATGCCGATTCGGTCCAACATACTGCGTAAATGCACCCGAAACGGTAAGCCATACGGCAGATATAAAGCCTGACGCAGTGCTTTGTAGTGCTGTGAAAGTATGCGTTGGGCCGTCATATCTGGTGACATTGCACGTACTAAATGAATAATAAATACCGAGATAATGGGTCCCAAAACCGTCCCAATCGATGCATCAAAGAAAAACACCTGATCGAGGCTAAAGCGGTTTTGAAAATTCAGTCCCATAATCGCTCCCATCAGTAATGGCAAGCTGATCCCAATCAAAGGCGGATGTAAAAACAGCATCAGACAGAACATCACAAACGGTGCTAACACCACGATCAACTGCCAAAAAGCGGTCACATGCGGGAAAATGCCATAGGCGTAGATAAACACCATGAAAGCCGCATACATATTGGCGCGAATAAACATTTTCAATGCAGGAACAGGGTTATCCATTGCAGTTAAAATACAGGCACTGATCGCAGCCATTTCGGCCATCATAAATCCAGCTTTCCAACCACTAACGATCCAAAAACCCGTAGAAATTAAAATAATCAAACATGCAGACACCCCGCCACGAATGGCAACCCCCGCATCTCGGTGCAAAGTCGGATAATGACTATTGCCCAAGGCGGTCAGTGTAGCCGGTAAAGTGGAGTCGCCTTGCTGTACCCGCTGCCAAAGCAGACGAATCGCACGAATATTCAGAATAAAATGGCGAATATCCATTTTTAGACTGCCCAAAATCACCTGCTGTGATGGCAATGCCTGTGCCTGAATCTGTTGAAAATCTTGCTCAAATTGTTCAGGCAATTGATTAAGTTCACTTTCCTCAATCTGATGTTGATCTAATAAAAACGCGGCAATATGTTCATGGGCTTGCTTGAGTGCCGTCCGATAATGTGTGTCCAGACCGTCTAATTGTTTCATCCGTTCAGACATGGCCACCAAGTTACTGACCAACAAACTCAACTGATGCAAGATTTCCTGCAATGGACGTGTCATGCCTTTTAAGGTGGATGTTTCATAAGACAAATGCACCGCCATGACATGTATATCCGCGATATCTCGTGCAATATTGCCAAGATTTTTAGAATAATTTTCTAGCTCAGCAGGCTCTAATAAAATCTGATCAAAAATTTCTTTGGTATCGGCAAAGGTTTTGCTCACGCGTGTTTCGACTGCAGGGCCAATATGCATTGGAAATAATGTCGTGGTCACGATGGCACTACAGACCACACCCACCGTAATTTCGAGAAAACGCCCCAAAGCCATATCGAAAATCGAAGCGGTATCAATAAAATACACCACGTTAAAACAGATAATGACCGTGGTATAACCCGCCAACATGGAAACATAACTACGAGGCGTACGGTCTAGCAGTGACAAATACAGGCAAAACCCAACCCAAACCGCCAAAAACACTGTAAACAGTACTGGCATATGGATGAGATGTGGCAGTGCCACCACCGACACGGCCGCCCCTAAGAACGTCCCTAATACACGATACAAACTTTTTGAAGACGTCATGCCTGAATATGGATTCGCGATTACGAAAACGGTGCCAATCGCCCAAATCGGATAAGCCAAATTCAGTACAAAGGCCACATACAATGCCAACATGCCCGCGATGAACGTTTTGGTCGCAAAAATCCAGTCCATTTTATTGGGCCGAAAAGCGAGTATTTGTTTCGTCAGCAGCATGATGGATCTCGGTGGTTTGCTTCTTTTTAGTGAAAACGACCTCGTATCGAATGCTTAAACATTCGACAGCACAACCTGTATCACGGCACAGGAATGACTAGAAATTTCAATAAGTAAAGAAGCGATTCAAATCGTATTTCAAACCATTTGAATACAAAAAGTAATGTGCAACATTGCCTGCGCATCGAACAGATGGGCAATATTTATTCAATATAGGATATTTTCATAGCAATTTTGCTAAAAAAACAAACCGAAGTTAATAAAAATATCTTATTTTGATAATTCAACTATATTTTAAATGAGTATTTCAGGTTTTTACTATGCTTTTATCAGGATGACCCAAGAAACCCTGTGATATTTCAGATTTGTTTCATTTCCAGTGTAGAAAATCGCAACATCAGGCCGAGCAATTTGTTATAAAGTAACTTAACGATTCATTTTTTATTGTGACCAAGCAGGTTCTTATGGCGCTTTCCAGTTTTGGTAAAATTCTCACCGTACTCGACTTATTTTCAGTTGCTCGTCCCATCATCAATGTCGACATTATTAGTGAAGAATTAGGCTTATCTAAACCAACGAGCTATCGCTATTTAAAAGAACTGGTTTCTGCTGAATTATTGCAGCGCCTCAGTGGGACTTCTGGCGATTACACACTGGGTTCAAAAATTGCTGTGCTTGATTTTATTTCTCGCACCACCGATCCATTGGTGCAAATTAGCATTCCCTTCATGAAAGAAATTGTGGAACGCACAGAGTCTTGTTGCTTATTGACGCATCTGAATATCGACTCTTGTATTGATGTGCATCATGAACTTTACAAAGACTATGCCGCATTGGCTTATGGTCGAGGTAGCCCGCGTCCGATGTATAAAGGCTCATCATCTAAAGTGATTTTGTCCCAGTTACCTAAGCAACGGATTTTAGATTATTACCACCGTTTTGCGGACGAGTTATCTCAAGTTGGTTTTGCGCATAATGAAGAAGAATTTATGCAGCAAATGAAAAAGATTAAAAAGCAGGGTTATTATTTTTCCAATGGTGAAGTTGACCCGAATATGTCGAGCCTATCGATTCCGATTAAATTTTCCAGTAAAGAACCCCCACTTGCTTTGACCCTATTGGCGTCTAAAAATCGTTTTGAATTTATGAACTTTCAAAAAGTCGTAGAAATGATGCAAGACTGTACAGCGCGTATTGAGAAAAAATACAGCAGTATGATGGAAGAATCGGACGCCATTTAAATCTGATCAGTTTGCGCACAACTGATGCGATGTTGTAAAGATGATATTTAATTAATCTGATAAATTCATATTATTAATTGAATTTATTAATTATAAATTCCAGAAAGATTATCATAATATGATTATTGTTCTTTAGCAGTCATCTCAATCATGTGTTCCATGATTTCAGTTGATTGTCGCTATACTCTTCCTCAGAGAAAGAAAAAAGCTCATCTAGATATGGGCTTTTTTTACGGCTGTTGATCATAGAAATAACGAAAGGTTAAATTCACCCTCGGCTCGGTCACGTTCATCGACTTCATTAGGGCATGCTTCCAATACCGTTGGGTTTTCCCACGCATCACGATCAACTGTCCACTTTGCAGTAAAAGCTGTACTTTCTCTTGAGTGCTATTATGTTTAAAGCAAAACTTTCGGCTTGCGCCAAAACTTAAAGATGCGATCACCACCTGCTGTGTGGGTGAAAGCAATGATGGCTCATCATCACTATGCCACCCCACCGCTTGCGTACCATTTTCGTATAAATTGGCCAAACAGGAATTAAACGTCTGACCCACCCGTTGCTCAATATGTTGCTTTAAGCGCAGTAAAGCTGGATTCCAGATCAATGCCTGCTTTTGCATGCCTGAATAGTGATACTCATAATGAGCATCTCCATACCAAACCACTTTTCGTTCCGTTTGATAATACTGTCCATGCAAAATGACTTCATCATGCTGCCAAGCCAACTGCGTGAGGAAATAGTGTAAATATTTTTCACTGTCTTCAGCATTGAAGATCAATCCATAATCTTCAACTTCACCATCATAGGGCAACAGATTTGCATGCGGTTCAGGCGTAAATAATTCAAAATTCATCGTTTCAACTCAACACTGTTTGGCACAGCAGCGTGATGCTGATGTCGTGAATAAATTTAAAAATATCTTAGCTGAAAAACGCTCGTCACAAATCAAAACATTGTCATTACTTGTCGCATAGAATTTTCAGTCTTAGACTAAAGCTCATATTCACAATAAAAATAATTGCTTATGAACCTGTGGCAGCTTTTCCAAAAATTACGTCCATTCGTACAGCCATACCGCTGGCTGGTGGTCGTGACGCTGATCTTGACCTTAATTGGCTCACTCACGGCACAGGTGAATGCCCTGACACTCAAATATGCCGTAGACAGCATCAATCAGCTTTTACAACAAGGCCTCGGTCTAGCCAATGGTTGGCATATATTAATCACCATCACCGTAGTCTTACTGGGAAAAGAAGTCATCAATGCCATCGTGCAATTTGGACAAAAATCGTTTGGTGAAAAGTTACGTATTTTAATTTCTCAGGATTTGTCCCAAGGCATTATTGAAAAATTTATCACCTATCGATTGGCATTCTTCGATCAACAAGACAACCAAGCAGGCAAACTCCAAACTCGAATTGATCGGGGTGTCAGCTCGCTCACACGACTGGTTCAAATCTTTTTTATTGATATTTTACCGTTATTTACCAGTGCCATTATTGCACTGGGCTTAATGTATTATGCCAATGTTTGGGTTGGCGTGGTGGCCACAATTATCGTGCCGATTTATTTTTGGCTGACCTTCAAACAATCACAAAAACTGGCAGGCAAACGCCGTGCCCTACGCGATAATTTTGAAAAGAAAAATCAAGGTACTCTGAGTATTATCAATTCGATAACGGTCATTAAATCTTTTAACAAAGAAGCCGTCGAATCGAAAAAGCAATTAAATCTGCAAAAGTCACTGACTGAAAACCAGATGCAGACACGGCAAACCAGTTATATCTTTGACGGACTCAAAACCTTTATTGAACAGGTCGGTGTAGTGCTGATCATCATTCTGACGGCCTATTTTGTTTTGGATGGGCAAATGAGTATCGGGATGATTATGTATCACGTGTTGTTATTTAATAATGTCTCTGCCCCGATTCGCTCGCTGCATCGTATCTATGATGAAATTAACTCTGCAATGATTTATTCAGAAAGCTTCTTTAACATCTTAGAAGCGGATCATGAAATTGAAACCAGTGGCACTGCCCAACCTCCGATTCAAGGTCAGTTTGAATTAAGCAATGTCGACTTTAGTTATCCCAATGGCTTTCAGGCATTGCACCGCATCAACATGACCATCCAACCAAATAAAATTACCGCCTTGGTTGGTTTATCTGGCGCTGGTAAATCGACATTAATTAGCTTACTGGATAAGTTTTATCATCCTCAAGCGGGCAATATCAAACTCGATGGCATCGATTTAGAACAGATTGATACGCAGTATTTACGTGAAAATATTGGTTTGGTTTTACAAAAAAATCATATTTTCCCAGGTTCAATTTTTGAAAATATTCGCTATGGCAAAAGTACAGCCACAGAGCAAGAAGTCTTTGATGCAGCACGGAAAGCCTCGATCCATGATCAGATTTTAAAACTGCCGCATGCCTATGAAGCCGATGCCTTACTGCTCTCAGGTGGACAGCAACAGCGTATTGCCTTGGCACGTATGTTCCTAAAAAATCCGCCGATTATTTTCTTAGATGAACCGACTGCAAGTTTAGATGCGATCGCTGCTGAACAAATTAAAAATAGTCTGGATCAAATTAAACAAGGGCGTACCGTCATCATGATTTCACATAGTTTGTCGCAAATTATCGATGCCGATTACACCTATGTGATGAAAGACGGACAAATCGTAGAACACGGGGAGCATCATGATTTGTACCATAAAGAAGGTGCTTATAAGCAAATCTTCGATGCGATGGCGAAAAGTTTAAATATTGACAAAATTGCCCGGACTTTTGAGGAAGACGAAGAAACACATAGTTAATTTTAGACCGAAAAAAGCCCATCGTTTGATGGGCTTCGTTCATATTTGTTTTATTCAATTAACGCTGAACTTTTTGCTCAATTTCTTCAACACTGGTGTGACGGACATCTAGACCTTTCACCATATAAATCACTTGTTCAGAGATATTTCGAGCATGGTCACCAATACGTTCAAGTGAACGCAGCACCCAAAGTACATTCATCACCCGAGTAATGTGGCGTGGATCTTCTATCATATACGTCATGAGGGTACGGGTTGCCGATTGGTACTCGCGGTCAATATCAGCATCGGCCAAAAGGACACGTAAAGCCTGATCTACATCCAAACGTGCAAAGGCATCGAGCGCATCATGAATCATCACGCGGACTTGGTTGCCAATATGACGTGTTTCCATATAACCACGCGGTGAACCACCCTCTTCACACAAGCTTTGTGCAATACGGGCAATTTTTGCCGCTTCATCACCAATCCGTTCTAAATCGGTGTTGGCTTTCGACATCGCAATCACCATGCGTAGATCAATCGCAGCAGGATGACGACGCGCCAAAATTAGGGTAAGCGCTTCATCAATTTCAGTTTCCATACGGTTCACCGTATTGTCTTGAAATTGAACATCAATCGCCATTGTTGCATCCGTATCCAATAAGGCATGAATGGCATTTGCAACCTGTTGCTCCACCAAACCACCCATGGTCATAAATTTGGTATGCACATCCTGCAACTCTTCATTGAATTGCGAAGAAATGTGATGATTTAAAACAGGATTATTAGGCAAAGCGAGTCTCCACTACAAAGTGAATCGGCAGATTTTAGTGCCATATTAAAGCATATTGATTGTGAAACTTTTATGACCATGGATTATTTCTTTAGTAGGATCGATGGCTGATTTTTCTGATCGACCAACCATGCATTCATTTCCACTAAATCAGCTTCCGTTAATTTCCCAACGGAGGCTTTGAGTTGCAGTACATGTATTAAATAATCGTACTTAGAATTCAGATAATCTTGACGGGCTGAAAAGGCATTACGCTGTGCCAGTAGCACATCAACCATGGTTTTCAGGCCTTCTTGGTACTGGGCTTGTGAGGCCAAAGACACTTGCGCGGAAGAATCCATCGCGGCTTTACGTGCCTGTAATTTACTTTGATCCGTTTCGACTTGCATATAAGATTTTTTTACATCGGTTTGTGCTTTTCGAATCGCTGCATCCACCTGAGCTTGGCTTTTTTCAACATTGATCGCTGCTTGCTTAATGGATTTCTGTGTCCGTCCGCCATTAAACACATTCCAGTTCATTTCAATCCCCACCTGATCAAATTGACCATCTTGCGACATGATGGATTGTGGACTTTGCTTGTTATACCCATAGGTCCCTACCGCTTCAATCTGAGGATATAAGGCGGCTTTTTCGACACGTTTACCATCTTCCGCATAACGTTGTTGCATACGCGCTTGTAAAATGCCTAGGTTCTGCTCCTGAGCCAGTTCTTCCCACGCTTGTACATTGTTTGGAATCGGTTTTTCAAACTGAAAATCTTCACGTAACACCGCCAAATTTTCTCGATATGGCCCAATCAACTGTTGTAATTGTTCCTGCGCCAAAACCAATTGAACATTAGTCGCCATGCGGTTGGCCCGAGCATTTTGATATTGTGCATTGGCTTCACTGACATCACTTTTTGCCACCAAACCTTCTTTTAATTTAGCATTCATCATGCGCAGCTGTTCCGATAGCGCCTGTTCTTCTTGTAAGTTGGCAACCGTTAATGCCTGTTGGCGTAGGACATTAAAATAAGCTTCAGAGACATTTAAAATATGATCTTGTTTTTGAATCCGCAGATTAATTTCACTTAAATTAATCGAGGTCTTGACTTGCTTCAGCCCTTCCCATGCATCCCAACGAAAAATGGGCTGACGGGCAGTGAGCGCAATTTGTCTTGTTGTGGTGCTGTCTGGCATGATCAGCCCGGCTTGAGCGCCGCTTTGGTTGGAATTTTGATTTTTTCGGGTCACATTTCCGGAGATTGTTACCGTCGGGAGTAAGTTCCCATTGGCAATCCCCAAATTCAATTTATCCGCTTCATATTGTAGTTTATTGGCTTGCCAATTGGGGTCTTCTTGTTTTGCACGTTCATAAGCTTGCACAAGATCTAGCGCACACGCCCATTGACTCGTGAAAAGCAAACAAAGACCCACCACAACTTTTTTGTTCATTTTTTTGTTAATTCCTAATATTCAAATGCCCGAGATTGAATATTCAAGCCTAAAACTAAGCAGATACTAATCATATCCTTGCAAATTTCCGTATGATTTTTATTAATTTTTTATATCAAATGCGACAAAACCGGATAATTTCAGTCGTTTTCGGACACTACTCACAACGCTATAACAAAGAACTGTACAATAGTACACATATTGCACGTGTTTCATCTATAAAATAGTCGACATTCCATCGGACAATACCACTTCTATAGCGCATCGAGTTCCTGTGTCAAAAATTTTTCAGCTGCCTGCAAAGTTTAGTGCAATGTTTTTATGTTTCAGTATGTTGAATGGATGCCAACAACAGCCTGAACCACAACCTGCACCAGAGTTTCCCAACAATAAGACTGTTCAAAAAGAAGCAGTCGATTTGTCTTTGCTGTGCAAAAAACTTGAAAAAAATATGCTGGAAATTGATGATCAACGCACAACTTTCGCTTTAGAACAAATCAACCAAGATCTCAAAGTCTGCTTGCCGCTTTTAAAAGCGGACGAACAAAAAAAATTACTGCGCTTGTCCAATCAAATGTATCGTAACTTTTTACATGTTGAACGTACCGCTCAACAGCAAATGGCGTTCGAACAATTTGCCTTTGATATGGCTCAGCATCCCACCATTCAACAAAATCATTATGAACAGCTCACCGCCCGAGATCAGTATTTACTGAAACATAAAGGCCAAGCCTATGTGGAATTGTTCGATGCAGGTGAAGGACAATTACGCTATCGCCGCAGTCCTGAATATTTAGCCAAAATTTTTGCGCCTTATATGGAAGAATCTGAGCAGGTCTTCATTGAAAAACTGGCTGAACAAAATGCACAACCTGCCTTGCTGCAACAAAGTTTAGCCATTGAGCCACAAGAGATTGCGACACGTGCAATTTTTTGGGAAGACTATCTCAAACAATATCCAGATAGCCCCTACAAAAAAGATGCACAACAATTGCTATATCAATATAGCAAATTGTTATTTATTGGTTCGACACATAGTCCCGTTTCTAATGATTTTTCAGACCGCCTCAGTATTCAAGCCAGTTCTTTAGAAGAAATTGAACGCTTGGCTCAACTAAAAAACTCCACATTGGCAGATCAGGCGCGTTTATTTTTAAAATTATTAGATCAAAATACTGCTGCATCTAATCAGCGATCAGAAGCGCAGCTGTTGAATTTAATTGGTGTCCGCAATCCTGATCCGCATTATAAGAAAGACTGTTTTAGTGACGCCATCTGTGTAAATCAGTCCTCTACTTAGCCAATGCAAGTTCAATTGCACACGGGCCTAGCCAAAATTCTGCACTGCAAAATCGATGAAAAATAACACTGTTTTAAAACAGCCTTCATGCTAATATCCGCACAAAGCTTGACGGAGCGCAGGTAATTTCCTGCTGAGATCATCTAAATTTAGTTCGCTAAATTTAAGGATGAGTACCGTTGAACCTGATCAGGTTAATACCTGCGTAGGAATCAAGCCATCTAAAAACTTAAGCCCTTCTTATCTCTTGGTTTTACGCCTTTATTTTCAGGTGAATCCATCAGATAAACTGCCACGTTTTTGGTCGTGCTTGATTCGTTGATGTCATTCATAAGGATCATCGCAATGAACCAATTAACGAATCTCACCGCTTCAGATCGCGCTGCTCAACATGAACAAGATGCTAAAGATCTCACTCGTATTCTCCCCGCGTCAAAGAAAGTCTATATCCAAGGCTCACGTCCAGATATTCGCGTACCAATGCGTGAAATTAGCCTTACAGATACGCCTACAGGTCTGGGTGGAGAAAAAAATCTGCCGATCATGGTTTATGACACCTCTGGTGCTTATACAGACCCCAATATTCAAATTGACCTGAATCAAGGTCTACCCAATGTCCGTGAATCTTGGATCGAGTCTCGAAATGATACGGAAATACTCGATACCTTAACTTCAAAATTTGGACAAGAGCGTCTTCGAGATATTCGTACTGCAGAGATTCGTTTTGCGCATATTTCAAAACCCCGTCGCGCTCGTCGTGGACACAATGTCTCTCAAATGCACTATGCCAAACAAGGCATCATCACTCCTGAAATGGAATACATTGCGATTCGTGAAAATCAGCGCCAACATGAAGGTGTTGATATGCGCCAACATGCCGGTCAAAATTTTGGCGCACGCAATTTAACTGAAATCACCCCAGAATTTGTACGTCAAGAAGTGGCTGAAGGTCGTGCCATTATCCCTGCCAACATTAACCACCCTGAATGTGAACCGATGATTATTGGTCGTAACTTCTTGGTGAAAATCAATGCCAACATTGGTAACTCAGCACTTGGTTCAAGCATCGATGAAGAAGTGGCAAAAATGACTTGGGCAACTCGTTGGGGTGCTGACACCATCATGGATTTATCGACAGGTAAAAATATCCATGAGACCCGCGAATGGATTATTCGCAACTCCCCTGTACCGATTGGCACCGTGCCGATTTACCAAGCTTTAGAAAAAGTTGATGGTGTCGCAGAGGACTTAACCTGGGAAATTTTCAAAGACACACTGATTGAACAAGCCGAGCAAGGTGTCGATTATTTTACGATTCACGCAGGCGTACTGCTTCGTTATGTTCCACTCACCGCCAACCGTTTAACAGGTATTGTGTCACGTGGCGGATCCATCATGGCGCAGTGGTGCTTAGCGCATCATGAAGAAAACTTCCTGTATACGCATTTTGATGAAATCTGCGAAATCATGAAAGCCTATGATGTGTCATTCAGTTTAGGTGATGGTTTACGTCCGGGGTGTATTCAAGATGCTAACGATGAAGCTCAATTTAGTGAATTACGCACCTTAGGTGAATTGACTCACCGGGCATGGGAACATGATGTACAAGTCATGATTGAAGGCCCAGGCCATGTCCCAATGCACATGATCAAAGAAAATATGGATCTACAACTCGAGGTTTGCAAAGAAGCACCTTTTTATACCCTTGGGCCGCTCACCACCGATATTGCCCCGGGCTATGACCACATTACCTCTGCGATTGGTGCGGCAATGATTGGTTGGTACGGCACCGCGATGCTGTGTTATGTGACCCCGAAAGAGCACCTTGGTCTACCAGATAAAAAAGACGTCAAAGATGGCATTATCACCTACAAAATTGCAGCCCATGCCGCAGACCTTGCCAAAGGTCATCCCGGTGCGCAGGCCCGTGATAATGCATTGTCGAAAGCACGCTTTGAATTCCGCTGGGAAGACCAATTTAATCTGAGCTTAGACCCTGATACAGCACGCAGCATGCATGATGAAACTATGCCGAGAGAAGCACATAAATCGGCCCATTTTTGTTCCATGTGTGGACCTAAATTTTGCTCGATGAAAATCACACAAAATGTGAGAGATTATGCAAAAAATCAGCAAGATATGCAGCTTTCTTCAGAATCTAATCCTGAAATTGAGACAGGTTTACAAAGCATGAAAGCGGCCTATCATGAACATGGTCAAAAGTTGTACCATAAAGTGTAAAGCTTAAAAAAAATCTTTTGTATTCAACAAAATCTCGGTTAGGATGAAATGGAAGATTTCATCCTAATTAGCGCTTATGAATATTATTAAACAGGCCACATATAACAAAAAAGATTACAGCATTGAAGGGCGTGAACATCTTTATAAAGGCTTTATTCAAGTTGAAAAAGTTCAGCTTCGACACCGCTTATTCCATCAAGACAGCATGATTCCAACCATTCAGCGTGAATTGATTCATCGTCCTGAAGCAGCAGGTGTGCTGATCTATAGTCATCAACAACAAAAATTTGCCTTAATTGAACAATTCCGCATTGGGGCGATTGATGATGAAACTTCGCCATGGCAACTAGAGATTATTGCCGGCGTGCTCGATGGTGATGAATCTGCTGAAAGCTGCATCCGCCGTGAAAGTTTGGAAGAATCAGGCTGTGAATTAGATGCACTACAGCATTTATTTAGTTTTTATCCCTCTGCGGGTGCCTGCGCGGAATTATTCCACCTTTATAGTGCTGAATCTGAACTTCCCGAACATGGAGGAGTCTTTGGCATGCCTGATGAAGGAGAAAATATTCAATTGCATATCTTAAACTATGCTGATATTCCTGAATTATTAACCAATGGTCGGCTAAAAAACGCACCTGTCATTATGGCCTTGCAATGGTTACAACAACAAATACATACTACAAGGAATGTCTAAGGGGAAGGACATGACTTTAAGGGATACACCACAATACGACTGGACACTGATCCAGATCTCGGACACACATTTAATGGATCAGGAAGATCTTGAGTTTGTCCGCATGAATCCAGAGCAGAGTTTTCACGATGTGATTCAACAAATTCAGTTGAACCATCATCACATCGATACGCTTGTCCATACTGGCGATCTTGCACAAGTGCCGGTAGAGCGCACCTATGCGCGTTATCGCGAATATATGCAACAGCAGCCGTTTCCGTTTTATCAGATTCCGGGGAACCATGACGAAGCGTCTTGCTTCCCATTTCATCAACAGGAAGATCGGGCACACTGCATCGCATTAGGCAATTGGTGTCTGATTTTACTGAACAGTGCGGTCAAGGGAAAAGTCGATGGTTGGGTATCACAACAGCAGCTCGAACAATTAGATCAGTTGCTCACAGCACACCCACAGCAACATATCATTGTGGCATGCCACCACCACCCTTTTGCCATGCAATCGCATTGGATAGATCAGCATAAACTAAAGAATGCTGAACATCTGATGGATGTGCTTTCACGCCACGACAATGTCAAAATTGTACTGTGCGGACATGTGCATCAAGACTCGTCTAATCAATGGCACAATATTCAGTTTTTATCGACACCTTCGACCAGTGTTCAGTTCAAACCACATAGTGAAAATTTTGCCTTAGATGAGGCTTTACCAGGGTATCGTGCACTCTATCTGAATGATAATGGTGAATTTAAAACTGAAGTTGTTCGGGTCAAATTGAAACAACCTCAAATTAATGTTGAAATTTCAGGTTATTAACTTTTCAATTTGATTTTTTTGCTTTACTTTATGGCTTCTAAAGGAAAAGTGATAGTTAGAATCCAAACATCAAAGACTATCAATAAGCAGAAAAAGTCTATATGATGACGACCCCCACAGAAGGAAACTCTGTGTTGGGTGGATAAAAAACTTGCATATCACCATATTTTTTGCGTATAGATATATGCATATGATGAGGAATGCCCTACATGGCGAATGACAACCAAAATCAAGTCTTAGACGAACAAACTGATGTAGTAGACGAAAAGTCTACCAAACGCGTGCGCAAATCAAAGCCAAAGGCGACTGAAGGTGGTTCTACTGCAAGCTTATTTGGTATTGAACCTTATCAGCCTAAAAAGAATGAAGAATACATGTCTGAAGGGCAACTTGAGCATTTCCGCCACATCTTATTGGCGTGGAAAGCTGAGTTAATGTCAGAAGTAGACCGTACTTTGAATACCATGCAAGACGAAAATACTGCGCTTCCAGATGTGAACGACCGTGCAACGCAAGAAGAAGAATTTGCGATTGAACTTCGTACACGTGACCGTGAACGTAAACTGATCCGTAAAATTGAACAGTCAATTGAAGCGATCAAAAATGATGACTACGGTTTCTGTGAAACGTGTGGTATCGAAATTGGTTTACGTCGCTTAGAAGCGCGTCCAACAGCGACTTTATGTATCGACTGCAAAACACTTGCAGAGATCAAAGAGAAGCAAAATAACGGTTAATTCTGTGTTGAGTAATTCCTCTCTAGCCCTCCCTTTAGATAAGGGAGGGAAAGTTGCAGAGCATTACGTGGGCCGGTTTGCGCCATCGCCAACCGGCCCTTTGCATTTTGGCTCTTTAATTACAGCAGTCGCAAGCTACTGTGATGCCCGTGCCCATCAGGGGCAATGGGTGGTTCGTATCGAAGATACCGACATTCCACGTATATTTCCCGGCAGCGAAGAACACATCTTACGTTGTATTGATGCATTTCAATTCGAACCAGATGCCGAGATCATTTTCCAAAAAGACCGCCTCGAAATTTATGAGCAAGTCATTACGCATTTGCATGCACAACGCTTGGTCTATGCTTGTCAATGCACCCGAAAAATGCTTGGTTCGAATCATATCTATCAAGGCACATGTCGCAATCTCGGCCTTCCCCTTCAGGATCAGGCCATTCGAATCAAAGTCGATGCACAGAACATTTGTTTTACCGACCGCTTACAAGGGACGCATTGCTCGAATCTGCAACAGGATTTGGGTGACTTTGTCTTAAAACGCCGTGATGGCATTATCAATTATCAACTTGCTGTCGTGGTTGATGACTACCTACAAGGGATGACCCATGTTGTACGTGGGGCTGATCTTTTGGACAATACCGAACGTCAAATTTGGCTCGGACAGGTTTTGGGTTATCCGCGCCTTGAATACATGCACTTGCCATTAGCAATGAATAATCAGGGACAAAAACTGTCAAAACAGAATATGGCTCAAGCTCTTGATTTAAACCAAGCGGCACCTTTATTACAACAAGCATTGCAAGCCCTACACCAACCGCCAGTCGACTTGGATACGCCACGTATTATGCTACAACAGGCGATTGCGCAGTGGGATATTCAACAAATTCCCCATGGCACAGCATTGCCTCAAATCTATCAATAAACCCAAATATGGATCTAAGCCAATCACTCGATTTTCAATTGAATTATGCTTTAATAAAGTGATCAATCGACCATTGGAGAGCCTAATGTTTTTTATTTTTGGAGTTGGTCCGAAAACCAAAGTCATTGAAAAGAGCCAATTTACTTGCCCTGTCTGCCGCAGCAGAACTCAGTTTGAGTTGAAACAGCAACGTAATTATTTTTCTTTATTTTTTATTCCATTGATTCCACTATCTAAAGCCAAGGCGAGCTTTGTCAAATGTCTCCATTGTGGAACGGAGATGCCGGCCAGTGTACTCCACCATGCATCTCCCGATCCGCAACGAGATACCAATTTAGAAGCTTGATTCTTCTTTACTTGGGTTCACTTCTTTGGTCGTCGCATCGATCTTTAAGATCAGACTCACCATAACCGCACAGATAATCAGAGAAGATCCCCCATAACTAATAAACGGTAAGGTCAAACCCTTGGTTGGAAGCATGCCCATGTTCATGCCGGCATTCACCAAAATTTGCAGCAAGAAGATAATACTGATGCCATAAGCCAAGTAGCCTGCACGCAAGTATTGATGACGTAAAGCACGATGACCAATGCGAATACAGCAGACCAACATCACAAATGAAAGCGTCAATACGGTCAAAATCCCAAAGAAGCCAAATTCTTCACCCAAAACCGCCAACATGAAGTCGGTATGTGCCTCAGGTAAATACGACATTTTTTGAATACTATGACCTAATCCGACACCAAACCATTCACCGCGACCAAAAGCCATTAATGCATTTGATAACTGGTAGCCTGCACCTAGTGGATCATTCCATGGATTTGAGAACGACATCAATCGTTCTAAACGGTAGGGTTCAAATAAAATCAAGAACACAAAGGCCATGATGATCGCACCAAAGGCAATTGCGAACTGAATCAACGGTGCACCTGCGAGGAAGAATACCCCTAGCATAGTTAAGGCAATCACCACCGTCGCCCCTAAATCTGGCTCTGCCATGACTAAACCGACAGTTGCAGCCATAATCACTGCCAATCGTACCAAGCCCTTAATGTTATTGCGGACTTCTTCAGCACGTCGTACCACATAGTCCGCGGTAAATATCGCCATCATCACCTTGGCGACTTCGGATGCCTGTAAGGTAAAACCGGCAATACGAATCCAACGTTTAGAACCATTGACCTCTGTCCCGACAGCCAATACAGCAGCCAGTAAGATAATCGTGATAATCCATAAAAAGAAAGTGTTATTAAACCAAACATTCAACGGCACTTTATAGGCGATATAGGCGGCGGCGGCGGCGGCGGCAATCGAAATACCGTGTCGTGAAATGTAATGAAAGGCATTTTCATGCATGCGTTCTGCATAGGGCATAGATGCAGATGCCACCATGATCGAACCAATACACAACAATGCCAAAACACAGAACACCAGAACATTGCGCACGTTGACCTCGGCAGGTAACCGAGGAAGCCAACGCTCTACAACTTCATTTATTCTATTTATGGTCGTCTGAGCCAACCCAGCCATACAACTTTCCTTATCGTTCTTTTAAACGAGTGCATTCACACAATCAACAAATTGGTGTCCACGCTCACTGTAGCCTTTAAACATATCAAAACTTGCGCACGCTGGAGACAATAACACCACATCATTGGCTACCGCATTTTGTTGGCACAGCTCAACCGCTTGTTTCAAACTTTCAGCATGAATCAGCGTGGTTGTCCCTTTAATCGCTTTTTCAATAATTGGACGATCTTCACCAATCAATACCGCAACTTTGGCATATTTTGAAAGTGAATCACGCAGCGTAGTAAAGTCCTGCCCTTTGCCTTGACCACCTAAAATAATCGCCACTTTACCGCCTTTAGCTTCAATCGCAGCACCTAGACCATCAATCGCAGCTAAAGTCGCACCAATATTGGTGCCTTTAGAGTCATTATAATAACGAACACCATGCACTTCTTTGACAAATTCACAGCGGTGCTCTAAACCTTTAAATGTTTTCAAAGTTTCCAACATGCCTGCTAGTGGCAAACCAATCGCTTCACCCAAAGCTAAACATGCCAAGGCGTTTGCCACATTATGTGTCCCTTGGATATACATATCTGCACTTTTCAGTAAACGCTCACGACCACGTGCCAACCAAATTGTGCCATCAGTATCGCGTAAAATACCAAACTGATTCATATCTGGAGCATTTAGGCCAAAGCTTTGCATTGGGGTGACATCTGGAACCAATGGACGTGTTAATGAGTCATCACGGTTATACACCACTTTTTTCACCGCTTGGAAAATACGATGCTTCGCAGTGTGATAGCCCATCATATCGCCATGACGGTCCAAATGGTCTTCACTCATGTTCAATACAACAGCCACTTCTGCTGCCAAGTTCGACGTGGTTTCTAATTGAAAACTTGAAAGCTCTAAAACATAAAGCTCTGGATCATCTTTGGTGAGATCCAAAGCTGGACGACCCAAGTTACCACCCACTGCCACTTTTTTGCCTGCATCTGCTGCCATAAGACCAAATAAAGTCGTTACAGTACTTTTCGCATTCGAACCTGTAATCGCGACAATTGGCTTATCCGTCGCACGACGTAAAATTTGAATTTCTGAAACCACAGGAATGTTGGCTGCAATGGCCGCCTGAATTTGCGGTAATTTTGGATCTAGCCCCGGGCTGATAATAATTTCTTCTGCTTGGAGTAATAAATCTTGATCCAACTGACCGAAACTGGTTTGTACATCACTTGGAATTTGATCATAACCCGGTGGGACTGCTCGTGAATCGGTGACTGCAACGCGGTAGCCATGGCTATGTAAGAAATTCACTGCGGAAACACCAGAAATCCCTAATCCGGCAACAACCTTCAATCCACCACGCTGTATTAACATTTTCGCCCCATTTTTTGGTCGGTTTTTAAATCTGACAAAATGTTAGCACTTTGCTGTTTTGAATGCTTTTTATGTTTTCACTTTCTCGCAGTTTTTTTGTGTCCGCTCGTAAAAAACCGCCCATCTCGGGCGGTTTCTTCACGCAACGGGCGGTGAGCTTATTTCCACTTCACCGCTTGTACTTCAGCTTTTTTTGCAGATGAATTATCCGAAGCTGAACATCCACAACCGCCTGCACAGCCTGCTGCCATTTTTGGCTTTAACCATTTGGCTAGACTGTTCCAACCACGGTTTGCACAGTGCTCAGATAAAGTTGTGAAGACTGAGTTCGATGTTTTTGGAAATACCTTCTTAAACACCACGACAGCACTCCAAATCACCAATACCGCAATAATTATTGATTCAAGCATGTCTCTCTCCTTTGTTCAGCTTTTGCCATTCACAATTCACGATCCAAAATAGCGTGTTGCAATTTGATACGTGATGAATGCCATTAGATAAGCCAAACCAAATAAATAGATAGTCATGAAACTCACCGTTTTCAAGGAGCCAGTTTCACGTTTAACTGTCGCCAGTGTCGCCAAGCAATGTGGCGCATAAATAAACCACACCAATAATGATAGACCGGTTGCCAATGACCAACCCAATGACCCATCGCTACTAATTAAATTTGCCAGACCTTGAGACATGGCATCCTCATCTGTTGCAGACAAGGCATACACCGTACCCAATGCCGCTACAACAACTTCACGTGCCGCCATCGCTGGAATTAAGGCAATACAGATCTGCCAGTTAAACCCTAATGGTGCAAAAATCGGTTGTAATACATGCCCAAGCATACCTGCCAATGAATAATCAATATCCGGCAAGGTTGCGCCTTCTGGCGGTTGCGGGAAGGTACACAAGAACCATAACAAAATCGATAAAGCGAAAATGATGCCACCGACACGTTTCAAGAAAATCTTGGCACGGTCCAGTAAACCAATCCAAACACTCTTAATATCTGGGAAACGGTAGCTTGGAAGTTCCATCAATAAGGCATGCTGTGATTTATCTTTTTGGAAGAATTTCAGGACTGTTGCCACAATTAAGGCACTCACAATCCCTGCTGCATATAATGCAAATAGCACCAAGCCTTGTAAGTTAAAGACGCCCCAGACCATTTGCTGTGGAATAAATGCTGAGATCAGCAAGGCATAAACCGGTAAACGTGCCGAACAGGTCATCAATGGCGCCACTAAAATCGTTACCAGACGATCTCGGGGGTCTTGAATACTCCGAGTTGCCATGATGCCCGGTACAGCACAGGCAAAGCTCGACAGCAAAGGAATAAAAGCGCGACCACTCAGTCCGGCTTTAAACATCAGCTTATCTAGCAAGAATGCTGCACGTGGTAAATAACCTGATTCTTCTAAAACCAAAATAAAGAAGAATAAAATTAAAATCTGCGGCAAGAACACCACCACACCACCTGAACCCGCAATGATCCCATCAACCACCAAGCTGTTCAGTAGTGGATGTGAAATGTGTTCACCAACCAATTCACCGAACCAACCGAAGAAGGTTTCAATACCGTCCATAAACGGCGCAGCCCACGCAAACACCGCTTGGAAGATAATAAACATCATCACCGCTAAGGTAATTAAACCAAAGACTGGATGTAGAAAAATTTTATCGAGAAAGTCTGAGCGTTTATCTTCATGATCAACAAACACCACCACGTCTTTTAAAATTTGTTCAATTTTTTCGTGGTTAGTCCCAGAAAGATTGGTATCACTTAATGACGCATCTGGTTTTCTGAAGCCTTCGGCATCCAAAGCGCCCATTAAGTTTTCAATACCTGCATTACGTACAGCAACGGTTTCTACGACAGGCACCCCCAAACGCTGAGACAGCTTTTGGGTATTGATTTGCATGCCACGACGACGTGCTTCATCCATCATGTTGAGGACAAGTAAAATTGGACGACCCAAATCGATCATTTCCATGACCAAACCGAGGTGCAATTTTAAGTTTGTCGCATCAACTACACATAAAAAGACATCTTGATGCCCTTCTTCTGCAATTTTACCTTGCACGACATCACGCGTAATCGCTTCATCAGGACTCGTCGCTTCTAAGCTATACGTCCCCGGCAAATCCAAAACTCGAACAGATTTACCCGATGGCAAAGTAAATTGACCAACTTTACGCTCAACCGTTACTCCAGCATAGTTCGCAACTTTCTGACGTGTACCCGTTAAATGATTGAATAATGAAGTTTTACCACAGTTTGGATTACCAACGAGGGCAATACGTAACGCATCACTCATGCTGATGCCCCTTCCATTGCTATTTCCACTTTTTCAGCTTCTACTTTTCGCAGTGCGAAACGAGTAAACCCAACTTGAATTAAAATCGGGTCACCACCAAAAATACCTTTGGTAATCACCTGTACTTTTGTTCCGGGAACAAAACCCAAAGTCTCTAAACGGCTAGCGACTAAATCAGCCGGAGCATTGTTGCCATTCTGGTTACGATGTACCTTATGAATGACTGCGCTTTGTTTCACTTTCAAATCAGATAATCGCACGCAACTAACCCTAAAAAATTTTGAACATTATACAAACAAATGAGAATAATTAACAAATCGGATTCGATTTCAATTCTCATTTAACAATCTAGCATCGACACGACTATTTTTTTAAATTACATTGCATTAAACCATTGTGATTTCTTGGTTTAATTTCGAAAATGAGCGGCACATGTTAAATAAAAAACCACGTATTCCAACCCCAGTCCAAATTCCAGAATCACTCAGTTTTTTACACGGATATCGTGATCATTTAATAGCTCAAACCGTCAGTCCACACACTCGAAATGCATATTTATCTGATTTAATTCAATGCAGTGAGTGTCATATGCATGTCATGACTGATTGGAGCAGTGACGACATTTCAGATGTCTTGCTTAGTCTGACTAAACAAGGAAAAAGCCCTCGCTCGATCGCCCGCTCACTTTCTGCACTGCGTTCATTTTTCAAGTTCTTGCGTGAACAAAAAATACGCAGTGACAATCCTGTTGCAATCCATAAAACACCCAAATTGGGTCGTGCCCTACCAAAGGATTTATCTGAAGCAGATGTTGAAGCCCTGATTAATGCCCCAGACCTCAACACCGCATTGGGTCTACGTGATCGTGCCATGCTCGAAGTGCTGTATGCCTGTGGTTTACGTGTCTCTGAGTTATTAAATTTAAGATTAGAACTGATCAATCTTAAACAAGGCTATTTACGGATTACCGGTAAAGGCAATAAAGAACGTTTGGTCCCATTAGGACAAATGGCGGTGGAATGGATCGAGAAATATTTAGCTGAAGCACGTCCCGTCTTATACAAAAGCGCAACCGATGCTTTATTTCTCACTCAACTCGGTGGAATGATGAGTCGCCAAAACTTTTGGTACGCGATTAAACGCTATGCGCTCATTGCAGGTATTCAAGCCGAATTATCACCACATACCTTGCGTCATGCCTTTGCCACGCATTTGCTCAACCACGGTGCCGACTTACGTGTCGTGCAGATGCTGCTCGGCCACAGTGACTTGTCTACCACGCAAATTTATACCCATGTCGCGCAAGTTCGTATGCAAAAATTACATGCAGACTATCATCCAAGAGCTTAACGGCAGGAAATATCAGACCAAGAAGTTCTATCGTGCCCGATATTTTTTGCTATGCTTACTCACCTGTTTGATAAAGCTAAAAGAAAAGGGTTGTTTATGTTATTTACCCGTTCAAAAATTTTTCTCGCATCGACACTTGTTGCCAGTATGGCGTTAGTGGCTTGTTCTAATTCAAATAATGACGAAAAGAAAGACGCGACATTAACGGCAAGTACACCTGCAACTGGTGAAGCTTCGAATTTATCTGAACGTAATGCTCAGCAGCGTTTAATTGATACTTTGCAATCCAATCTGCAAAAAGCCAATATCAATGCCAAAGTCACTGGGGTGAAAGCGACTGAAGTTCCTAATTTGTTTTGGGTGAGTTTTGAAGGCATGCCTGCAGTCTATGCTACAGCTGATGGTAAATACATTTTCCAAGGCGACGTGGTTCGTTTGGGTGAAAAACAACTCTTTAATGTAGGCGATACGCTACAAGCAGACGCCAACAAAAAACTATTTGATCAATTAAAAACCGAAGACTTACTAATCTATAAAGCCAAAGGTAAAACCAAACACGTGGTTTATGTGTTTACCGATGTCAGCTGTCCTTATTGCCATAAGTTACATGAACAAATGGATGATATTAATGCCCGTGGCATTGAAGTCCGTTACATCGCTTGGCCACGTGGTGAACAACACATGCCAATGATGGAAACTATCTGGTGTAGCAAAGACCGTCGTGCCGCATTTGATAAAGCCATTGCCGGTGAGCAAATCGAGCCAGCATCATGTAAAAACCCAGTGCGCAGCATGTATGAAATGGGTCTAAATATTGGTGTGAATGGTACGCCAGCGATCTATAACGCAGAAGGCAAACACATCGGTGCTTACATGTCGGCTTCCGAACTTGAAAGTGCGCTTAAATAACTAATTTTTATAGGCTAAATGAATGTTTTTTATGGGTAGGAATAAAGTGATTTCTACCCTAGAGTCCGAACGTTTTTTTAGCTATGATCTAAACTCACTTAAAGCAATGATGAAATAAATGGAGTGTGACGTGAAACCAGTTCGTCTGGCAATCCTCGGTCTTGGTACTGTGGGTGGTGGTGCCCTTAAACTACTAAAAGAAAATGCTGCTGAGATTAAACGTCGCACCGGTCGTGAAATTGAAATTACCCATGTGGGTACGCGTCGCCCTCGTCCTGATTTAGAACTGCCTGCTTCAGTGAAGCAAAGTGCTGATTTATTGGATATCGTCCGTCAACCCGATGTAGACGTTGTGGTTGAAGTTATGGGCGGCATTCACCCTGCGTATGAAGTAATTCGTGAAGCAATCGTTCATGGCAAACAAGTGGTTACAGCCAACAAAGCTTTATTAGCTGAACACGGCAATGAATTATTTAAATTGGCCGATGATCATCACGTTCAGATTGCTTATGAAGCAGCTGTCGCAGGCGGTATCCCAATTATTAAAGTCCTCCGTGAAGGTTTGGCAGCCAATAAAATTGACTGGCTTGCAGGTATTATTAACGGTACAGGTAACTTTATCCTGACTGAAATGCGTGAAAAAGGTCGTGCCTTTGCAGACGTTCTCAAAGAAGCGCAAGAACTCGGTTATGCCGAAGCAGATCCAACTTTCGACGTCGAAGGAATCGATGCAGCGCACAAGTTAACATTGCTGGCTTCTATTGCTTTTGGTATCCCACTCCAGTTTAACAAAGTCTTCACTGAAGGCATCAGCAAAGTCACTGCGCAAGATGTCAAATATGCAGAAGACCTTGGTTTCCGTATTAAACATTTAGGTATTGCACGTCGTGCTGCAACGGGTATTGAGCTTCGTGTTCATCCAACGCTGATCCCTGAAGACCAACTGATTGCCAATGTAAATGGCGTTAAAAATGCTGTATTGGTTCAAGCCAATGCTGTTGGTCCAACGCTTTACTATGGCGCAGGCGCAGGTGCAGGCCCGACAGCATCAGCGGTGGTTGCTGACGTTGTCGATATTGTCCGTGACATCTCATATACCGAAGATGGCGCTGGTACAATTCCACAGCTTGCTTTTGAAGCACTGACCGATTTACCAATTCTTCCATGTGAAGAAATGACCACAGGATACTACATCCGTATTAATGCCGAAGATCAAACTGGCGTTCTTGCTGATGTCACTACGATTTTAAGCCGTGCAGGAATCAGCATCGATGCGATCATGCAACAGCCGCGCTTAAAAGACCTTATTCCTATCGTGATTCTGACTGATCCAGTCAAAGAATCTAAAATGGATGAAGCCCTTCAACAAATTCAAGCATTGCCTGTCATTCATGGCGAAATTGTACGAATTCGTTTAGAATCGCTTGATAATTAATCGGGTCGAGGGGAATATTTCAGTTCCTCTCGCCAAGCTCTACACACAATTGGAACATCATCATGTCTAATGCCAATCGTTATACTGGTTTAGTTGACCGCTATCGCGACCGTTTACCCGTATCTGCAACTACTCGCGCAATTTCTTTGGGCGAAGGTAATACGCCACTGATTAAGCTTGAGAACATTCCACGCATTATTGGCAAAAATGTTGAAATTTATGTGAAGTACGAGGGCTTAAACCCGACTGGTTCATTTAAAGACCGTGGTATGACCATGGCCGTAACAAAAGCAGTGGAAGCAGGCTCAAAAGCGATTATTTGTGCCTCTACAGGTAATACATCTGCTGCCGCAGCGGCTTATGCTGCACGTGCGGGTATTAAAGCATTTGTGCTCATCCCAGAAGGCAAAATTGCCATGGGTAAAATGGCACAAGCGATGATGTATGGCGCAGTAACGATGCAAATCCACGGTAACTTCGATGACGGTATGCGTCTTGTAAAAGAAGTTGCGGATCAAGCACCAGTTACGATTGTAAACTCAATCAACCCATACCGTCTGCAAGGTCAAAAAACCATTGCTTACGAAATCGTTGACGAATTAGGTCGTGCGCCAGATTACCACTGCCTACCTGTAGGTAATGCGGGTAACATCACAGCACACTGGATGGGTTATACCGAAGCTGTGGCGAATCAGCCTAAAGAAGAATTTGTACAAGTGGTTTATGATCCTGAAACTGATCAATTCACAGGTCCAAAACCTGCGGGTCTACCAACAATGGTGGGTTACCAAGCTGCTGGCGCGGCACCATTCCTACGCGGTGCACCTGTAGAAAACCCTGAAACTGTAGCAACTGCGATCCGTATTGGTAACCCACAAAGCTGGAACCATGCAAAAGCCGTAGTCCGCGACTCAGAAGGTTGGTTTGACGAACTTCAAGATGCTGAGATCTTAGAAGCACAGCGTCTATTGTCTATGTACGAAGGTGTATTCGTAGAACCTGCTTCTGCAGCGTCTATCGGTGGCGCGATTCGTGACATCAAAGCAGGTAAAATTGCTGAAGGTTCTGTGATCGTTTGTACTGTAACAGGTAACGGTCTAAAAGATCCTGACACTGCCATCAAGCAATGCCAAGATGCCGTGATGTTGTCAATTGATGCAACTATGGATCAAGTTCGTGATTCAATTCTGTCAAATATGTAATTTATATGCTGACTGAATAAAAAAAAGCCCTGCTCTTGCAGGGCTTTTTTTATATCTTGCATTCACTTCAGCATTTAAACGTTGAGTAAATCTAAATACTGAAAGAATGAAAAATCTGAAATCTTGTTAAATACGTTTTGGTAACTGGCTCGCCCAATTCATTAAACGAGTCGCATCATTGGTTCGTGCCACTGAAGAATCCGCACCCAATAACACCACCACCGCTGGACGGTTATTCAGTGTGGTATGCATCACAACACAGCGCCCTGCTTCATTAATAAATCCAGTTTTTGAAATATTAATATTCCAACCACCATTACGTACTAAAGCATTGGTATTGTTTGATTTCAACACGCGGTAGCCCAAATTAAAGTCATAACTTGGTGTGGTTGAAAATTGACGAATCAAACCATACTGCGAAGCGGTATTCACCAAAATCCCCAAGTCACGTGCCGAAGCGACATTGCCTGGGTGCAAGCCAGTCGATTCCATATAATGAGTCGAGTTCATCCCTAATGAGCGTGCTTTCGCATTCATCGCTGAAATAAATGCAGAACGACCACCTGGATAAGTACGTGCTAATGCCGAAGCCGCTGGGTTTTCAGATTTCATCAAAGCAAATAGCAAAGCTTCTGCGCGGTTCATACTGTCGCCAGCACGCAGCGTTGAACTTGAGCTTTTACAGCCTGAACATGAGAAATCAGACTGTTGTAAGGTAATCTTTTCAGACATGTTTAATCGGGCATCTGAAATCACTACTGCTGTCATGAGTTTGGTAATTGATGCAATCGGTAAAGCGGTATTGCTATTTTTGCTATATAGCACTTCACCAGTTTGACCATCCATAACCAGTGCTGCACGCGCATTTACAGAGGGCTGTCCTGCGTATTGATTGGTATCAATAATACGGACCGTTTTCGATGGTGCTGTCTGTACCACACCGCCTGTACTACGTACAGAAGTAGTCACTTTCGTCGATCCCTGAGGAGATGGCTCTTCAGCGCTATAAGACACGTCACCGTTGAGTAACTGGTTTGCATCTTCAGATGACCAGCTAATATTTGACTGCTGATTTGCAGCACTATTCATCACAATTTCAGCAGAACTGAAACTGCTCATACTGAATAAAATTGACATGCCCAAAACATGCATGAAGGATTTATTTAATTTTTTCACCATTGCTCACTCAACTCAGGATACTAAACATTTGCGCAAGACCAGCAATATGCCGTACATTGGTCACAACTACGAACATTTTTTGCTCACACATTGTGTATGAAGTTTTTCATTTCATATAAGAATAGGATTGCTAATTTTGTCGTTTCATTGCAAGCTTATTTTGCTTTATGTAACAAAAAAAACAGATTTTGATTTGAGGGAGAGTGTAGGTGATCACAGTTTTGGTGGTAGATGACCATGAATTAGTCCGTACTGGTATTTGCCGTATGCTCGAAGACCATGCAGATGTCCAAGTCATTGGACAAGCCGAATCGGGTGAAGATGCGATTACACTTGTTCGCCAACACCATCCAAATGTCGTTCTATTAGATGTCAATATGCCGGGGATCGGAGGTGTAGAAACCACACGTCGCCTACTTCAAACAGCGCCAGATACAAAAGTCCTCGCAGTCAGTGGACTTGCTGAAGAACCCTACCCGTCTTTATTGTTAAAAGCAGGTGCCAAAGGCTATATCACCAAAGGTGCACCAGTTACTGAAATGGTCCGTGCGATTAATAAAGTGATGCAAGGTGGCAAATATTTCAGTGCAGACATTGCGGAACAACTGGCTAGCTCATATTTGTCTGATACACAACAATCACCTTTTGACGCCCTGTCTGAGCGTGAAATGCAAGTTGCCATGATGGTGGTCAATTGTATTAGTGCACAAGAAATTTCCGATAAATTATTTGTTAGCGTTAAAACGGTGAATACCTACCGTTACCGCATTTTTGAAAAACTGAATATTGATAGTGATGTCAAACTAACTCACTTGGCGATTCGCTACGGGTTAATCAAACCTTAACACAACGTACATCCTGTTACTTATGACACAGCGTTCAATTCATAGTGAATTGAACCAGTATCATTTGGGCCTTTGGTACAGTGCTTATCGCTTTATCATCAGTGCCTGTCTGTTACTGGTCTTTTTACTGACCTACACTCAATTCAGTTCAGATTATGAATACCCACGTTTATACCTATATGTATTGACGATTTATTTGCTGTTTACCAGCATTCAATTCATGTCACTTGGACGTTTCAAAGTCCGGATCCCAAACCAGTTACTACTGTTATTCATTGTAGATGTCATTTCGCTGAGCTTACTGACCTTAGCCATCGATGGACCCAATTTACATTTGAGTTTGCTGTTTGTGATTACGATTTTTGCAGCATCCCTGTTATTAGATGCCCAAAAAGCTTTGGTCATCACCCTCATCGCTGTGATTTGCGTGGTGTATCAACTGTTTTTAGGTTCAATTCTTGAATTTACCTCACTCAAAAATTTAACCAACAGTGCGATTTTGGCTTTTTTATTTTGTGTGGTGTATGGCAGTGCGCAAATTGCCGTGAAACGTTTCCAATTACTAGAAAATCTGAATTTTTCGCAATCCTTAGAGCTCCATCGGCTACAAAACATTAACCGCTATATTTTAGAACAGATTGATACGGGCTATTTGGTGTTGGATGAAAACTGTCATGTGGTGCTGAGTAATCCTGCTGCTTGCCATTTACTCGGTATGCCAAATTCTTATCATCATGACCAATATCCGCTGTACACCACGCAGCCCGATTTATTTGAATTACTCAAATTTGAAGATTTAAAAAGTGGTGAAAAATTCCAATTTGAATCCCAACAAAGCCAATACCACATTCAGGTACTCGTACAAAAACTCGTTGTGCCACATCAAATGCTGACCTTGCTGATTTTACAAGATGCACAAAAACTCAATCAGCAAGTGCAACAATTAAAATTAGCTGCTTTAGGGCAACTCTCCGCCAGTATTGCCCACGAAATTCGTAATCCTTTAGCCGCAATTGTGCATGCCAATGATTTATATCCGCAAAGTGATACCGAACAACAGCACATGTTGAATCATATGATTTCACGTCAAGCTGTGCGGATTGACCGAATTATTCAAGACACTCTAAATATGGTGCGCAATAAGGAAACCCATCCGACTCGTCTGAATCTAGAAAAATTTTTACCGTTGTTCCTGCAAGAAGATCTGGCAGATATTCAACAGAACATTCGGCTCAATGTACAAGCCAAAACTTTGATCGATTTTGATGAGGCACAGTTCAGACAAATTTTAATCAACCTAATTCGTAATGCGATTCGCCATAACAATCCGGACATGTCGTATATCGAAGTGGTGGCGCGTACGGATCAGAAAAAAGTCCAGATCGATGTCCGAGATTTCGGTCATGGGGTTGCTTTACAAAACCGCGCACAGTTATTTCAACCATTTTTTAGTACCGAAATTACTGGAACTGGTTTAGGATTATATCTTGCTCATAGCTTCTGTGA
The DNA here is from genome assembly GCF_013419875.1 of Acinetobacter sp. YH12049. Taxonomy (NCBI): domain Bacteria; kingdom Pseudomonadati; phylum Pseudomonadota; class Gammaproteobacteria; order Moraxellales; family Moraxellaceae; genus Acinetobacter; species Acinetobacter sp. YH12049. The sequence continues at coordinate 49,743 of NZ_VOZH01000007.1, forward strand.
AGCGAATCAAGCACAGCTTTCCTATGTAGAAAAAAAACAGGGAGCTTGCTTTAGGATTGAGTGCTTACAAGCTGTTATTTAATTGTTTTTAGGGGAAAACTGTGGATTCACAACCACTGGTATTGTTAGTTGATGACGAAGAAGACTTATGTATGCTGATGCAGATGTCTTTATCAAGGATGGGGGTTAAAACGCATGTTGCACATCGCCTCGACGAAGCTAAAAAAGCCTTGTCTACCTATAGCTACGATGCCTGCCTAACCGATCTCAACTTACCCGATGGTAATGGTCTACAGCTCTTAGATTGGATGAATGAACACTGTCCTGCCCTGCCCGTTGCTGTGCTTACAGCCTATGGCAACATGGACATTGCCATTGCCGCATTAAAGGCGGGAGCATTCGATTTTGTCAGCAAACCGATCAATCCCAAACATCTTGAACAACTGCTACAAAAAGCCCTGAATAAGCCATTGGCCGAAGACATTACTTCGCAAGATGCTTTAGAACATAAAATGTTGATTGGTGAATCGCTTCCAATCCAGCAATTGCGTCGAACTCTAAAGAAAATTGCACGTTCACAAGCACCTGTTTTTATTACGGGTGAATCTGGTACGGGTAAAGAGGTCGTAGCCAATCTGGTTCACCGTTTAAGCAACCGTAATGAAGGGCCCTTTATTGCTATTAACTGTGGGGCAATTCCCACAGAGTTAATGGAAAGTGAACTTTTTGGCCATAAAAAAGGCAGCTTTAGTGGTGCCACCCAAGACAAACAAGGTTTGATTCAATCTGCACATGGTGGTAGCTTATTTCTGGACGAAATTGCCGAACTACCTTTAGCCATGCAAGTTAAACTGCTACGCGCAGTACAGGAAAAACGTATTCGTCCTGTAGGTTCAGACTGTGAAATTGATGTCGACTTCCGTGTGATCAGTGCCAGTCATCAGGACTTAGAAGCTCTCGTCCAACAAGGTCGCTTCCGCCAAGATTTATTTTTCCGCATCCATGTGATGGATTTAGTGTTGCCTGCCTTACGTGAGCGTGGCGACGATATCCTCTTATTGGCGCAACATTTTATTCAAAAAATTAGCCATGAATGGGAAATTGCCACTAAGCCTCTGACTGAACGTGCGAAAAATTTCCTACTCAGCCAATATTATCCGGGTAATGTTCGTGAACTCCGCAATATTATCGAACGTGCTATGACCCTCTGCGATGATGATCAAATTGACCTTCAACATCTGCAAAGTGCGCCATTAAGACAGCCGAGTGCTCAGTTCAATTCCGCTCCAACAACGAATGACTCTGCTCAGTTGGGTGCAAATAGCAATGAACAAAGTGTGGTTCCTCGTAAACTACCTGAAGAAGGCTTAGAGCTCTTTTTAGAAAATATCGAAAAAGAAGTGCTCATGAATGCGTTGAACATCACCCACTGGAACCGAACCCTTGCCGCAAAAAAATTAGGCATGTCATTCCGTTCATTGCGCTATCGTTTGAAAAAATTCGGTTTAGATACCGAAGACGAAGAGTAAAAGCTTTCCAGCGTATTGCTGTTTATTTTTGATTCAGCAATAACTCTGCAACATGATCGACATAGTGATCTTCACGTGCATCATGTTGCAGCGGATAGTTATAGTCTGGCTGCACCCCAATTCCTTCAATCATTTTGCCATTCGGTGTCAGATATTGCGACACAGTCATTTGTAAAGCCGCACCATTACTCAATGGAAATAGTTTTTGAACCACACCTTTACCATAACTTTTCTCACCCGCTACCCATGCACGTTTATGCTCTTTTAATGCTGCGGTAAAGACCTCTGCGGCAGAAGCAGAACGATTATTGATTAAGATGCCGACTTTCATATTTTGAAATTCAAAACTTGGTAAAGCCTGAAATTGTTGGTCACCCTCAGATCGACTTCGAGTCGACACAATAATGCCCTGATTCAAAAATAAATCGGCAGACTCTACTGCTGCGGACAGTAACCCCCCAGGGTTATTTCTTAAATCAAACAATACGGCTTTGACACGCGAACCATGACTTTCAATCAAACGCTTTATTTCATTGGCTGTATCTTGTTGAAAAACTTTAACGTGTAAAACTAAAACCTGATTATTTAATAATTTAGATTCTATATCTGTTTCAACTTTAGTGTTTCTGACCAAATTGATCGGTTGACTTGCAGTTATCAACTGTAGATTCAGCGTCGAGCCGATACTGCCGGTAAGCAGGTGTCGCACTTGATCTTGATTGAGTTTTTTGAGTTCTTGATCATCAATTTTAAACACCGCTGCGCCATTTTTCAGACCTAGCTTCGCTGAATCGGCATCAGGCTTTAAATTGGTGATGACCCATTGCTGTAAACCTACATCAAAGCGCAAATTGAAATCGACACTCGCAATATCCCCTTCGGTGTATTGCAAAAGCTGCTTATAGTCTTCAGGTGAAAGATATCGTGAATAACGGTCTAAACCACTGACCATGCCTTTGATGGCTTGTTGGAATAATGCATCGTCATTTTTTTCAACGACATAATTTTCTTTGACAATGCCATAGATTTGAACAAATTGTTGGATCGATTCGACAGGTACTTCGGCATAACTTTGTTCATAGCTGCCATCAAACTCATCGAAAGCCGACTTTGCTTTATCGGCTCCCCATGTCGAATGACTAGAACACAGCAGCAAGGCTGTAAGGCTTACAACTGACGTCCAGTGTGCTTTAGTCATTCATGCTTCCTTACATTTTAAGCTTCAAGAGTAATCAAGTTACGACCTTGCATTTCTGTTGGTACAGGAATGTGCATAAGCGTTAACATTGTCGGCGCTACGTCAGCCAAAACACCACCTTCTGCAATTGTTGCATTGGTCGGGCCAACATAGATAAACGGCACAAGTTCAGTGGTATGTTGAGTATGCACCTGACCACTTTGGTAATCCTGCATTTGCTCTACGTTACCATGATCGGCGGTCACGAGCATGTGACCTTTATTTGCCATCACAGCTTCATATACACGACCTAAGCACGTGTCTACGGCCTCAACTGCTTTGACTGCTGCATCAAACACGCCGGTATGGCCAACCATATCACCATTGGCATAGTTCACCACCAGTAAGTCGTACTCACCTGAATTAATTGCGGCAACCAACTCATCAGTGACTTCATAAGCACTCATTTCTGGTTTTAAATCATAAGTCGCAACGTTTGGTGATGGAATCAAAATACGTTTTTCACCCGGATATTCATCTTCACGACCACCACTGAAGAAGAAAGTCACGTGTGCATATTTTTCAGTTTCAGCAATACGCAGTTGTGTTTTACCCAAATTAGACAGGTATTCACCAATCGAGTTATGCAACACTTCTGGCATATAAGCCACAGGTGCATCAATTGTTGCTTGGTAACGTGTCAACATGACAAATTTTGATAAAGCGGGAACCACTTTACGTTCAAAACCTGCAAAATCTTTTTCCACAAAAGCTTTGGTAATTTCACGCGCACGGTCAGCACGGAAGTTCATAAAGACAACGCTATCACCATCTTGGATCGGTGCTAAATCACCAATACGCGTCGCTTTCACAAATTCATCTGATTCTTCAGCAGCATAAGCTTGCTCTAGACCTTCAACAGCGGTCGCTGCAGTGCGCACCGCTTCACCTTCAGTTAAAAGACGATAGGCTTGCTCAACTCGATCCCAACGGTTGTCACGATCCATTGCAAAGTAGCGACCAATCATGGTGGCAATACGACCTTGACCCGGATACTCAGCAAACAGCGCATCTAATTTTTCAAGCGAAGGTTGTGCACTTTTTGGCGGTGTATCACGACCATCAAGGAATGCATGAAGATACACTTTTGCACCGCGTTTTAATGCCAATTCAGCCATCGCCACAATGTGATCTTCATGTGAATGCACACCACCTTCAGACAACAAGCCCATGATATGTACAGCACGATTTGCTGTTTTGGCTTTTTCGACCGCATCGACTAAAACGTCATGTTCAAAGAACGCACCGGTACGAATATCTTTGGTAATACGAGTAAAGTCTTGATACAGCACACGTCCTGCACCAAGGTTCATGTGACCCACTTCAGAGTTACCCATTTGACCATCAGGTAAACCAACGTCTTCGCCAGAGCCTGAAATCAATCCATGCGGATGCTTTTCCTGCATTGCAGTCAAGTTTGGTCGTTTTGCTGCTAAAAAGGCATTGTCCTCGACCGCTTCGCGATGACCCACACCATCCATAATTACCAATACGTGTGGGATTTTGCCAGCAGTTGCATCCGTCATAATGAACACTCTTTCGTTTATAAATTAATCATACTATCTTACCGAATTTTCGGTGAAGACTCTATGTGACAACCATGGTTTATCTAGGTCATCAACATTGTTTTACTCAATCTTGCATGCACTTAACGTGCGCGGTGCAGCAGATAGCCACCCGCTACAAACATCAAAATAATTGGTATAAAGACGAACCATGCAGGCGATGGAGCGTACACCAAACTTGCATAACCCAAGAAATCTTGTAAGTAGTAAAAGCCCAGTCCAGCAAATAAGGCAATCACCAAGCGGAAACCCATCGACTGTTGACGTAAAGGTCCAAAAATAAATGAACACGCAATCACCACTAAGGCAATTAAAGCAAAGGGCGAACCAAACTTTTGCCAAAACGCCAATTGGTAGGTCTTCGGGACTTGGCTATATTCATGCATATAGCTCATAAAGCTCACCAATTGACTTGGTGATAAATCTTCAGGGTCAATGGTAACCATATGCACATATTTAGGTTGCAATGCCAATGAAAGCGGCTGTTCAGCATTTTGCTTAGCTACAGCATCACCCGTCGCTAAGAGATCGACTTGGGTTGAATTTTGCAGCGACCAAGAGCCATTTTTGACAAAATTCCCTTGCTCCGCATCCAAAGTGCCTCGCAAACGATATTTTTCATCAAAATCAACAACCTGAACATCTTTAATTTGACCTTGTGAATTGGCATAGTCAATATAAATAAAGCGCTGACCTTCACGCGACCAATAGCCTTTGACTTCACCCAACTCAGCCGCAGTGCGGTGACTTTTGACGCTTTTGGCTTGTTCATTGGTATAGGGAATGACCCATTCGCTTAATGCAAAGGATAAAACCACCAAAATGAGTGCCGAACGAATCACCCAGCCCACAATCCGCCAAAGGCTGATGCCGACCGAACGCATGACAATCAATTCACTGTTTGAAGCTAGAGTCCCTAAACCCAATACCGCGCCAATCAAGGCTGAAATCGGTAAAATTTCATATAAATAATTCGGTGAACTCCATAACACATACTGCAAAGCATTCCATGCGTTATAACCTTCTTTCAGCGAGCCCAATTCACCTAAATAGGTAAAAAGCACTTGTAAGCCAGCCAATACCGCGGTCGCACCAAGCATGGCTAAAGCAGTAGTTTTGGTCACATGTTTTGCAACTATACGACGTGCCAACATTTTAAGACCTCACTCGCTGAATTTGTTTCTTAATTTTGGGCGCTAATTTTTGTTTACGCGAGAACAATGCCGCTGCAATGCCGTAAATCACTAAGACCAGTGGATAAGCCCAGATGCCCATTTCATCTTTACTGATCCGCGTTTTGATCGCCATTAAAGCCACGATTAAACTGGCAAAAATAAGTAAGGCTGGGAACAGTTTTAGGTAACGCCCTTGACGAGGACTGACCTCAGACAAAGCGGTGGCAAGCAATAACGCCACCAAAATAGCGAACGGCACAAAGATTCGCCAACCAAGTTCACTGGCAACCACAGGATCATGACGGTTATCCCATAACTTCGAGGTTAGTAAAGCTTCTACTTCAGTACTTTCAAATTTTGCTTCTTTATCATTTTCTAAACGTAAACGATAACTTTGGAATTCTGCTTGAGAATAACGCGGTTGCCCCGGATAAATTTCGTAACGACGACCTTCAACTAGGTCAACCACATTGGCATTGTCATCGGGCACTTCAACACGCGTGGCTTCTTTCGCCAAAATAATGACATCGGGTTTACCCTCTTTTTCTGCACGTTGATAGAAGAAAATATCTTTTAAGTTTTTACGGTCTTCTGACAAGTCGCCTGCATAAATAGTATAGGGCCCAGAGGAAATAAACTCTTTCGGTCGAACCAAGTCAAAGCCTGTTCGTACAGCTTGTGAAGTCGTTAATGCTTCAAACTGACGGATGCCCCAAGGCGACGCCCACAGCATCAAAAATGCTTGAACAGCCATAAAGACCACGGTCATCGGCACCAATAAACGTGACAATTGATTACGACTGACACCGCTACCATTGAGCACAGCCATCTCATGATCGACATACAGACGACCAAAGACCAACATCAGACCAATAAAGAAACCGAGCGGAAGAATTAAGGTTAAAAATTCAGGCAAACGGTAGCCAATGATGCTAAATAAAATACTTGCATCTAAACGGCCCTGAGCCGCCACACCAAAGTACTTGATCAAACGACCACCCATCATGATCAAGGTCAATAAGGCAATCACAACCAGTGATGTCGACACCACTTGCTTGACCAGATAACGCCGAATAATCAAATTAATTCTTCCAAAAATAGGGCCAATAAAAACTAGCGTTAGTTTACCCGAATGTAGAAAATATAAAACCTATACCCTTGTTGCTCATTGAAACTCTATTCATATAAATGTTTCAATGGTTTAATGGTTTATAAATTTAAAAAGGCATAAATACCGCACATGAAACTTTCTATTAATACGTCATTCCAAGCGAATGCGTCCAGCCAATATTTGTTGATATTAGTAGATTCTGAGTACGTTACAAATGCAGCTACTTCATATCAAATCAATGATTTAGATAATTTAATTGAAGCGACTCAATTTAAAGCAGCACTCAATGAAAGCCTGCCTTTGGTGGCGAACATTGCCGCTTGTCGCAATAGCGCTCTTTTAGGCCTCGGCAAAGTTGCTGAATTACAGGTCAATAAATTTGCAAAAATTGCACAAACCATTATTAAAGCGTCACAAAAAAAATTCAAACAGATCAGTGTCGATATCTCTGCCCTACCACAAGAACAACATTATTTATTTGCACTTAGCCTGACGCAAGCGGCTTATGCATTTGATGAATACAAGTCTAAGAAAAATGAATTTGTTTTGGAGCAGATCCATTTAATCGCTACTGAAAGCCCATTAACCACTGCACAGCTTGAATTAATTTCTGCAGTGCAATCAGGTCAAAGTTTTACTCGTGACTTAGGTAACCGTCCGGGCAATATCTGTTTTCCTGAATATTTAGCCGAACAAGCTCAAGCACTTGCAGCTGAATTTCCGGATCAACTCAAAGTGACTGTACTCGATGAACAGCAAATGGCTGATCTCGGTATGGGTGCTTTCCTTGCTGTGAGCAAAGGTTCTGACCGTCCAGGCCGTATTATTACCATCGAATACCTTTCAAACCGTGAAGAAGCACCTGTGGTGCTTGTTGGTAAAGGCGTGACTTTTGATACTGGTGGTATCTCACTTAAACCGGGTGCTGGCATGGACGAAATGAAATTCGACATGTGCGGTTCTGCATCAGTTTTGGGTACAATCCGTGCGCTGTGTGAAGCGAAATTACCGATTCATGTTGTCGGCGCAATTGCTGCTGCAGAAAACATGCCGTCTGGTCATGCCACTCGCCCGGGTGACATCGTGACAACCATGAGCGGTCAAACCGTTGAAATTTTAAATACCGATGCCGAAGGTCGTTTGGTGCTGTGCGATACCTTGACCTATGTAAAACGATTTAACCCTGCACTGGTGATTGATATTGCAACCCTCACTGGTGCATGTGTCGTAGCACTGGGTTCAGTCCTCACCGGTATGTTCACTCCGGATGATGAACTTGCGGCTGAATTGACTGCTGCGGGTCAACACAGCTTTGACCGCGTATGGCGCATGCCAGTAATTGAAGATTATCAAGAACAACTTGATTCTCCATTTGCAGATATTGCCAACATTGGTGGTCCAAAAGCAGGCTCTGTGACCGCTGCATGCTTCCTTCAACGCTTTACGCGTGAATACCGTTGGGCGCATTTAGACATTGCTGGGACTGCATGGAACTCTGGTGCAAATAAAGGCGCAACAGGTCGTCCTGTGCCATTATTAATGCAATTCTTAGCGAATCGTGCTCAAGCGAATGGCTAAAGTTAGCTTTTATTTATTTGAAAAAAGTCCTGAACGACAAGTCGAAAGCACTTGTCGTTTATGCCGTAAGATCCTGCGTCAGCCTGTACGTATTTGGCTACATTGTGCTGACCCAGACTTACAGCAACAACTTGATGAACGCCTGTGGAGTTTCGATCACACAGGTTTCATTCCCCATGGTATCGATCAAGCCGAGGCAACGGTCTGTATTTCTGCCCAATTGCCTGAGCAAGCCGACTGGATTGTGTTTAATTTTAACGATCAAGCACTTGAACAGTTCGCAAGTTTTAGTCACATTATCGAAATTATTGAAAATAACGAACCCGCTAAAATTATCGGGCGTGAAAAATATAAACAATATCGACGTTTGGGCGTTCAACCGCAGACCCATAAACTTTAACGTGATATTGGTTTTACCCTATTTGCAAGGAGGTGCACCATGGCATTGAATGTCGGTCCAGACTTTAAACAGCGCTGGTTAAAAGTACCTGAAGCTATTCGTCAGACCTTTATTGATGACCTTGGTCGCGTTTGCGATGTACTCAATCCCAGTACAGACATTCAACACTGGCTGGTCAATGACCAACAGCAACAGCAAGTGTCTTTTGACAAAATTGAGTCTGCTTATGCAGATTTGAAAGCACAGCTGATTGAAGATGCTCGTATTCGCAAACAATTGGCTTTAGAAAAAGCCTTAGAAGAAAAACGTGAAGCTGAACAAGCCTATGCAGAACAACTGAGACGCGACGAAGAGTTACGCTTTGCTGCACAAACGCAAGCGCTCACCATGATGCAGCATAATCTTGATCGTGAAGTACAACACTATGCCGCTCGCTATCATAAAAACCCTGAAACGGGTTTAGCGGGATTAAGCCAAAGCTTATCGGTGAGCGAAGGACAAATGTTGTCAGAACTTGAAAGTGTACGCGTGCGTTTGGAACTTGAGGCAGAAACGCAAATCGAAATGGCAGTCAGTGATTTTCGTGCAAAATTGAAAGCTGCCGCACAAGAAGAAATTGACTATATCTTAGAAAACTCCAATTTTTCGACAGAATCTACATCTTCCCAAGCATCTTAAGCCGTGCATCGAAATCTGGTCACTGTCATTAAACTGACATGTATTTGCAACATGATGTTCATATGGCTGAAGCATTGTCCCTCAAAACACAATGCTTCAGGCATCCTAAAGATATAATCATGCATCCAGATGGGAATTCAATATGGACATCATTCACCAGATTACCCAGAAAATATCCTCTTTATCTGCTGGAGAACAATGGGACATTCGTGCCAAAGATCTTTGGCTGAGTCATTCAGACTTTCACAGTATTTCGGTGTATCTCAGCCGTGAATCAGAAAAAGGTGGTTTTAGCATTCAGCAACTGCCCCGCAGCTCGATTTTTCAAACCCTTGATGTGGTGACCGTTACAAAACACTAAGTTGTCATCGACTCCATAAAAAAAGCCCACAACAGTGGGCTTTTTCTCAGTCTAAGTTTGGCTTAGACCAAATCTGCAACTGCAGAAACGGTATGTCCTAGGAAATAACCAATACCAAGTAATAATCCAATCCAGATGAAACCACCCAGCACGTTATAAAACATAAATGTACCGAGGCTCATGCGTGCAGATCCAGCAGCAAAAGGCGCAAAAGAACGTACAAAAGGTACAAAGCGTGCGACTAAAATCGTTTTACCACCATGCTTCATAAAATATTTATTGGTTTTCACCATATATTCGGGCTTAAAGTAACGTGTGTGCTTATTAAAGTACTTAATGCCTAGCACGCTGCCCGTGTAGTAATTGACGCAGTAGCCCAAGACCGATGCGACAAATAACATCAGCCCCATGGTGTGTAAATGCACCACTTCCGTCGTTGAGCATAATGCGCCGATGGCAAGCAATAGGCTGTCTCCCGGCAGGAAGAACATAAATACTGAACCCGTTTCTGAAAATATCACCAGAAATAAAATGGCATAAATCCACACACCATAATTTTCCAATAACATGGGTAACCACTGTTCCAGATTCAATAAGAAATCAATCATTATCACCTGTCTGATTATTCATCATATATGTCATTCCGCGACGCATTATCACCAAAAATAAAAAAACAGTCTAATTTTTCAATCAGACTGTTTGGTTTTCTTCGGTATCAACTTATTTCAAGAAGCCATTTTCAGCGAGAAAATCTAAGCTAATTTTCGATTGCGCTGTGGTCTCAGCGGCTTTATCACCAAGCAATAAACGCTCAATATAACGTGCTAAAACATCTACTTCCAAGTTCACTTTAGCCCCAGCCTTCCACGTACAGATATTGGTTCGTTCAGCCGTGTGCGGAATTAAATTTAAGCTCAGCACATTGCCACGTAAATGGTTAATTGTCAGACTAATACCATCCACGGTCACAGAGCCTTTTTCCGCTAAATAGCGTGCAATTTCTTTCGGTGCGGTCACTTCAAAATAAATAGAACGCGCATCTGAACGAACTTGAGTGATTTCACCCACTGCATCGACATGACCACTGACAATATGTCCACCAAAACGCGTAGTCGGCAACATAGCTTTTTCCACATTTACCGCCTGCCCTGCTTTCCAGTGTTCCAAGGTGGTTCGATTTAAACTTTCACGTGAAACATCGGCTGCATACCAATTGCTGCCAAAGTCGATCACGGTTAAGCAAATGCCATTGGTGGCAATCGAGTCCCCCAAATGCACATCCGACATGTCTAAATCTGTCTGGATACGCAAGCGGACATCGCCACCCACGTTTAGAATGCTTTCAACTTTACCTAGACTTTCAATAATGCCTGTAAACATGTTCAATCCCTGAAAAATATGGGGCGATGATTTTTACCACAAATCAAGTTGCGTGCTCACGCCAGAGGTATCGACACCACCTAATTCTGCAAAATGGTGCAATTGACTCAACAACTGACGGATTGGTGGACCTGATTTGGCATGCGTATCCGTGATGACAATAAACTCTAGTACGCGTGCACGTTCAGACTGACGCTGCTTACTCACGCGGTAACGTGGTACATCTTGCGTCAATAAGCTTACTCTGCCACGTTTTAAATTGGCTTGTAACAAATCTGTGGCGCTGATATTACCATCGGTTGAATAGCTCGTCAGGATGTAACGTGCATTGATGGTTTCTAATAATTTTTCATAAGCTTCTTTCGCATGCTTCGAAGAATTATATGGACTTGGGCGTTCTTTACGCCATGCACGGTCGATTCCGCTCTTAAAGCCTTTGGTATCTGGCGTTGGTAAATCCACCTGATCCCATAACGTTAAGGCATTCAACACATGGTAGTTACTGCTATAAGCATGTTGGTTATATGGTGGATCGAGATAAGCCACATCTACTTCAAAGCCGCTCATTTGATTGGCCAAATGCTGTGCGTCGACACACCACATTTCCGCGGCGGTTTTTTTCGGATCACCAATTTCACAAAAACGACTTGGGGTCAGCCATAACAATGAACCGATACGATCTAAGGCTGCTTGGGTTTTACCACCCCAACCATGATGAAAGCTTTTAAATACACCGCTGGTATTGCTGACAAAACTTGCTGAATACAATAACGGTGCTAATAAAGCACTCATTTCCACATCATCAATCGCGCCTTGAGCTTGCCAAGTTGCAATTTGCTGACGAATCGCATCGATACGCATACCGTTACGGCGTTTAAAGAATAAACGGTCACGTGCAGGATCGTAGATTTCATCATTACGTGGACACAAGTTATGGGTCACCCAACCTTTAACTTCTGGCAAACGGTTCAGATAATCGATGGCTTTTTGATAGCCACCCAACTCTTTAAACGCTGGTGCTTCAACGCAAGAGAGAATCGCGCTGTTCAAGGCATGGCTGTAGGGTTCCCAGTCATTGGCAATAACACGATAGCCGTTTTGACGAGCCAACCGTGATACCACACCCGAACCTGCAAAAAAGTCTGCAAATATCGGCGCACGACCATCTTCGCGTTTTAAGGTTCCCGTTTGCTCAAGTGCTTCTAAAATCAGATGTAATAGGCGGCGTTTGTTTCCCAAATAAGGAACCAACTGATGGAAAAGATATTCGTCTGTGGTACGAGCCGCATGACGACGTTTGTGATAAACCGTAGACTCTGAATTCATAGCGTCTCTTGAGAAGGGATTAACCTTAAGCGAATGTCATCACCCAATTGAGTGACATCTTTCAGCTTAAATCGAAGCTGCTCTGCCATGCGGTCAAATTCCGCATTAAACATCGCACGTGCTGACTGACCCAACAAGGTCGGTGCAACATAACTGATCATTTCATCGATCAAATGTTCTTGTAAGAAAGCGGTCGAAAGTGTCGCACCGGCTTCCACAAGGACATCATAAATTTGGAACTGTTGAACGCATGCTGCTAACAGATCGGCCAAAGGCTGAATTTCAAATTGTACCACGCCCAAGTCAGCAAGTTCCTGACGATATGGCCCCATGACCATCACGGTTTCAGGTTGCTGCAATATTTTTGCGCTTAATGGCAAGCGGCCTTGGCGATCTAGCACGATACGTTTCGGCTGAACCACGCTTCGCATATCAACAGCATCATCGAGTTGACGTACGTTGAGTAAGCAATCATCTGCTAATACTGTTTCAATCCCAGTAATCACAGCACCTGATATCGCACGCCAATGCTGTACATCTTGTCGCGCCATTGCACCGGTAATCCATTTAGACTCACCCGAGGCCATGGCAGTACGCCCATCCAGGCTCGATGCGACTTTGAGCCGGACATAAGGCATGCCCGTCGCCATGGCTTTTAAAAAGCCCAAGTTCAATTGATGCGCTTCTGCTTCACAAATACCCGTAATGACTTCAATGCCAGCATCACGTAGGATTTGTACACCTTTACCCGCAACCAATGGATTGGGATCGGGACAGGCCACAACGACTTGAGCAACACCTGCTTCCACCAAACCTTTGGCACAAGGTGGCGTACGTCCATAGTGTGCGCAAGGCTCCAAAGTCACATAAGCGGTTGCGCCACGTGCGGCCTCACCTGCATCACGCATTGCAAAGACTTCTGCATGCGGCTGACCCGCTTTGGGATGAAAGCCTTCACCAACCAATTGACCATCTTTGACAATCACACAGCCCACATTGGGGTTGGGACGAGTGCTGTATTGCCCCTGCTGTGCCAATGCAATTGCACGCAGCATCCACTGTTGATGCTGCTGCAACGTCACTTGATCTAACTCAGACATGTAATCACTCATGATAAAAATGGAAGCAGATGTGCATTAGTGCTCACGCTGCTGCATTTGTTCAATTTGACGACGAAAAGCTTCTACATCTTGGAAGTCTTGATACACAGAAGCAAAACGCACATAAGCCACATGGTCTAAAGCGAATAATGACTGCATGACAATTTCACCAATGGTGCGTGATTTCACATCACGTTCACCCAAACGGCGAATTTGCAATTGAATATCACTGAGTACCGTTTCAATTTGCTCTTGCGTTACTGGACGCTTTTGCAAGGCATGCATCAGCGAGCGGCGGAGCTTGGCTTCATCAAAAGGTTCGCTCTTGGAATCAGACTTGATGACACGCGGCATCACCACTTCATAGCTTTCAAAAGTTGTAAAACGTTCACCGCAACTAATACATTCACGGCGGCGGCGTATCTGACAGCCTTCAGCAGCAAGACGTGAGTCAATCACTTTACTGTCTTCAGCGTTGCAAAATGGACAATGCATAGCGGTTAAATTGAACAAATCCGAATGGATTTAGAGTGTAGCAAAAATTTTGAAATTTGTAGAGCTTTACGCTAGATATGGAAAAAAAACAGCCCTTTCGGGCTGTTTTACACAATATATTGATTTACTGTGATCTTATTATTCTACACGTTCGCCATGTTGACTTAAGTCTAGACCCATACGTTCGTCATCAGCTTCAACACGGATGCCAATCACCAGATCAATCACTTTCAAGATAATGAATGTCATCACTGCTGAGTAAGCAATAGTCGCTAGTACGCCTTCGACTTGAACCCATAATTGATGCATTAAGTTACTCGGTGCATTGTCACCCATGATGAATTCGCTGGCAAAGAATGCTGTAAGGATCGCACCCACGATACCACCGACACCATGTAGACCAAACGCATCCAAAGAGTCATCCGCTTTCAAGGCACGTTTCAGCGCAGTAATACCCCAGAAGCAAACCACACCACCAATCAGACCCATCGCTAGAGCGCCGCCAACTGTTACGAAACCTGCCGCAGGTGTAATCACCACAAGACCTGCTACTGCACCAGAAGCACCGCCCAAGACAGACGCTTTACCACGAACCACTTTTTCAGTAATTAACCATGCCACTGCTGCTGCCGCTGCTGCAACTTGTGTTACCACCAATGCATAACCAGCCGAACCATTTGCACCCAGTGCAGAACCACCGTTGAAACCAAACCAACCTACCCATACAAGGCTTGCACCGATGACGGTTAAAGTTAGGTTATGTGGCGCCATAGATTCACGGCCAAGCCCCATACGTTTACCAAGCATGTACGCTGCAACGAGACCCGCAACACCCGAGTTGATGTGAACTACTGTACCACCCGCAAAATCAAGCGCACCGTCGTTACCTAACCAACCACCGCCCCATACCCAGTGGGTAATTGGTGCATAAACCACGACACTCCAAATTGCGATGAACGCAACAAAAGCACCGAATTTCATACGTTCTGCAATCGACCCACTAATAATGGCAACGGTAATAATGGCAAATGTCATTTGGAAAATAACAAAAAGAATCTCTGGAATCGTACCCGTCAACGCTTCTGTAGTGATACCCGACAACATAAATTTGTCTAAGCTACCGATAAAGGCATTGCCTTCACCAAATGCTAAGGTATAACCCACAATCACCCACGTTAAACTCACGACACCTGCCGCAACAAAACTGTGTGCCATGGTGCTGAGTACATTTTTCTTACGGACCATACCGCCGTAAAACAATGCTAAACCGGGAATTGTCATAAGTAGAACAAGTGCAGTGGATACTAAAATCCATGCTGTATCACCTGTATCGAGCTTAGGCTCTTCTTCTGCAGGTGCTGGCGCTGCTTCAACTGGAACTGCAGCTTCTGTTGTATTTAGCGTTGTTGTATTTGCAGTATCAACTACTGTGACTTCTTCTGTAGGTGCTGTTGCGCTTTCTTCAGCCCACGCAACAGAACCACCTAAAAGTGCACTGGACAAGCCGAGTGCAATTAGCATTTTTTTCATTCGTATCCCCCGACCTGATTTTCTGAGTTATTAGCTACTCAGCAAACTTCATGCCAATTTTTTAAACGGCATCTGCACCTGTTTCACCAGTACGGATACGGATGACTTGTTCCAGATTGCTTACAAAAATTTTACCGTCGCCAATTTTTCCTGTGCTTGCAACACGAGTAATTGATTCAATTACGGTATCGACCATTTCATCACTGATTGCGATTTCGATTTTTACTTTTGGTAAGAAATCAACCACATATTCAGCACCACGATAAAGTTCAGTGTGACCTTTCTGGCGACCGAAGCCTTTAACTTCAGTGACAGTGATCCCTTGAACACCATTTTCAGAGAGTGCTTCACGCACGTCATCTAATTTAAAAGGTTTTACAATTGCAGTTACGAGCTTCATGTTTTGTTTTCCTTCGGCTTATTTCACCTGTAAGGTTTTATGTTCAATTTTCATGCCAATATGACTACAGTCGGGGGAAAATAGTCAGCCCAGCATGAGATTTCTTTATAACCTATTTTATACGGATAATCTTGCGTATGCTTATAAAAATAGACGTTTTTACTAGAAGAATTACGATTTTACTGATCGATTAAACGCATATTTAAATAAAAGCACTATGGTCATGAATGTGGCGATGTTAAACTGCTGCCACCAATTCACTGAGGATGGTCAAAACAATGATTGAAACCTTATTACAAGCGATATTAGAACAAATCGATCAGCCGAAAAAAGACGTCGAACATAATCTTCGCAGCTTACTCAATGAAGCTGTGAGCAAAATGGATCTCGTATCTAAAGAAGAAATCGAACGCCAACGTACTGCACTGAATAATGCCAATTTACGTTTAAATGAATTGTTGAAACACGTCGAAGAACTCGAACAAAAAATTCAGAACAAAAAATAAGCACCTTTTTAGTGCAACAAAAGACGCATAACGATTAAAAATAATGCACCATAACGGAACAATAATATGTCTTTTGCCAAAATCTATACTCGGGGTTTGCTCGGCTTAAATGCACCCCAAATTGAAGTTGAAGTTCATGTCAGCCAAGGCCTACCGTCATTGACCATTGTGGGCCTACCTGAGGCCGCCGTCCGTGAAAGTAAAGACCGTGTCCGCTCTGCGATTATTAATAGCGGCTTTCAGTTTCCGACCAAACGTCTGACCATTAATCTAGCACCCGCAGATTTACCCAAAGATGGTTCACGTTTAGATCTCGCCATTGCTTTAGGGATTCTGATCGCGTCGGGACAACTTCCTGAAAATGCAGCAGATGGTTTTGAATTTATTGGAGAATTGGCACTTGATGGTTATTTACGACCTGTCAGTGGCATCTTAAGTATAGCCATTGCCTGTCAGCATATCGGGCATCATCTGATTCTACCGGCACTCAATGCCGATGAAGCGGCGCAACTGCCGGAGTTCCAAGTCTTTCCTGCTCAGCATCTTAAGGATGTATGTGAACATTTGAGTCGTTCAGCCTTAATCAGCAGCCACCCCTCGACATCGTCAGCCAATCAACACAGTTACCCTTTTGATTTATCTGATGTGAAAGGTCAACTGAGACCACGTCGTGCTTTAGAAATTGCGGCGGCTGGCGGTCATTCCCTGCTATTTCGTGGCCCTCCGGGCACAGGCAAAACCCTACTCGCCTCGCGTTTGGCCAGCATTCTTCCGCCCTTAGATATGCAAGAAAATTTGCAAGTCGCGAGTATTTATTCCATTGCAGGTGCAAATCATCATTTTGGGCAGCGTCCATTTCGTGCGCCACACCATACCGCATCTGCGATTGCCCTCGTCGGTGGAGGATGTCACTTACAAAAATAAAAGCTAGTTTACAAAAATAGAAGCTAGTCAAATATATAAAAATAGACTATTAATAACTCATAATTTCTTTTTTATAATAACCTTTATTAGAGTATATTCTGATATGACCTCTATTGACTCATTTCCTGATGATGAAATCGAACGAGTTGTCTACCTATATAGTTGTTTAAAGTTAAATTCGAGTTCTGAATCTGACAATATATTAATTGAAGTTCTACTTGTTGAGCTTGATGCGGCAAACCCTAATCGTTTAAATGTATCTGAAAATTCTTACAACAAATATGATGTCACTTTTCGAGATTTGGATACAGTACAAATTGGCACAATATGGAAAGGCCAAACACGAATAGAGGGAAGAAAATTCTCTTTTAATAACTGTCTGAGAACAGTTAATTTTGAGTTTGATTTTTCCATTAACGAACCAAAGATCATTAGATTTGATGCTAAGATTCCTGATTCAGACGAATACTACTTATATAATGAAAAAATATTCATTCCTAAAAATGAATACAGTGCAAATGTGCCTTTTAGATATTACCCATTTTTAATGAGTAAATATTGTATTTTAAAATCAAATGATAATATCGAAGTACTTACAAGTTGTATTCATTCACTCCATGCTTTTTATATCCCTGCAAGAAAGGACATTAGAGGCCATATCATCAATGAAAATTACAGTATTTCACATATAGTTGATTTATTTTTAGAAAAATATGAAATTCAAAATGTTGAAAATGTTGAAAAAATATCTGTTGTACTGAAAAAAAATATGGTTAAAACCATAGGAAAAGAAGCGATCACATTTTTGGCAAATCTAGCACTAAACAAAAACACCCAAGAAAAAGTGCTAAATATACGAAATTCGTTAAATGACATAAAACTCGATAAAACTGGAAAGCCATATCCATCTAGATTTCCTAGTGTAATTCCTCCGCATTCAACAACAATGAGCTTAACTGCCGAAGGTATTTGGCTTGAAAATGGAAAACGATTTTTAATTACACACGTATCTAAAGTTTCTCCTATTGCTGATTTTCCTATAGTAGCTTATGCACCTGTAACAGAATCAGAGGAACAGATAGAAACCATTGATAAAGATAAAGTTCATAGACAAGGTCGAAACAAAAAAAAACGCAATAACACTCGTATCAACACCCAAGAAGACCCATCTCACAACAGAGGTGAAAATAAAAAACAGACTGATATTTCAGTAGATTTTACTGACTTCGATATTGAGATTATTGAAGAAGTAATTGAAACTGAATCAAATATACAATATATTGAAAGTAAAGAAAAAAATGAAAATAAAGATGAAGAATCATCAGGCAACCGTTATGGCAATAGAAAGAATAAACCTACAAAATCTGAAAATTCAGAAAAAAAACCGAATAAACTAGATGTAGATGATCTTGCTCTTATATTTAGTAGTTTAAAAAACATTGAAGCTAAAAAAGATTCTACTAAATTAACTAAAGTATCTTACATTGATCAAAGTGGAAATCTTTCAGACACCTTTTCACTTTTACAGATAAAGCCCATCGTTAAATTCCCTATTCATAATACTTGGATTAACGATGACGTTGGAAGATTACTTTTGTTTTTAAAGTTAGAGTTAGCCGAATTTCATGATCATCTTTACCTTATTGATATTAAGAAAAATAACAAAAATAATGAAGCATTTTGTTTTTTTCTATTTATTACCAAAGAGATGCTTAATGAAAAAAATATAACCATGATTTGTGAAGCAATTGAGGGGAAAAAAGGAACAAAAAAATGGTTCGATATTTGCAAGACTAACTTCAATCAAAAAAGAGCCATGAAGCACATGCATACTGACCAAGCTGATTGGGTTGCAAGTTTTAATAAAATTTTCAAAATATTAATAAAAAAGAAAAAATTATAAATAGAGAATTAAATTTACTAAAATATGCTTCGTATTTATTGAAGAATTACGAAGCAGCTTGTTTTAAAACTTCTACTTCAAAATGATCCATTAGCTTCTTTATTACTTCTTTTTAAATAGATAACTCATATAAAGAATAGTATGAAATATATCTAAAACTTCCAACAGGTTTCTCAATCAACCAATATTAATAAAGTTATTATAAAACAATAATTTAGCTTAACAAAATCAAGTGTTTATTATTAATAATAGTTTCAGCCAAATTAAAATTACTTCCCATTTAACAGTTTTCTCCACACAATCTCCACATAACATTAGCAATTCATAAACACTGCTATTTCAAAATAGTAGCATCTAAAACTCTCTCTGAAAAAACATGCAAACATGTCATCATTTAATAAGTTCAATACTTATTACAACTGTACTTTTGATCGGCTGTACACAATCCAAAGATGCTGAACAGTCCGCAGCAGAAATGCCGCCGGTGGTGGTCAGTACCATCACTGTATTACCGCAATCTATGAATTTAATTGAAAATCTTCCCGGCCGTGTTACAGCTTACCGGATTGCTGAAATTCGTCCGCAAGTAGGTGGAATTGTTGATAAAGTGCTTTTTAAACAAGGCTCTTATGTGCAAGCAGGTCAACCACTTTTTAAATTAAATTCTGAAATCTTTCAGGCAGATGTAAAAAGCAATCAAGCTACTTTAAACCGTGCACAAGCTGAGGTGACACGTTTGCAGGTGCTGTTAAAACGCTACACTGAATTGGTAAAAGTAAATGCGGTTAGTCAGCAGGAATACAACAATACGGAAGCAGATTATAAAAAAGCAAAAGCCGATGTGGCGCAAATGCAAGCTATGTTAAGTAGACAGCAGCTCAATCTTAAATATGCCACTGTCACAGCACCCATCTCAGGAACGATTGGTGAAATCTTAGTGACTGAAGGTGCATTGGTTGGTCAAGGCGATAGCAATGCGATGGCCGTAATACAACAGATTAATAAAGTCTACGTCGATGTAAAGCAATCAATTAGTGATTATGAAAAGCTACAGGAAGCTTTGCAGCAAGGTGACGTGTCAAACATCAAACATACGGTTGAAATCCTGAATAGTCAGGGTAAACCTTATAATGTCACAGGTGCAATCCTATTTTCAGATACTAAAGTTGATCCTGACACGGGTGATGTCACGATTCGTATTCTAGTCAATAATCAAAATCAAAAACTTTTGCCAGGCATGTATGTTCGAGTCAATATGAGCCGAGCTCAAGTTGAAAATGCGCTGTTAGTACCTGAACAAGCGATTCAACATGATATTAATGGTAAAGCCAATGTTACGATTGTTAATCAAAAAGGTTTAGCGCAAAGCAAGCCTATTCAGCTTGGTCAACGTTATCAAAATAGCTATGTAGTAACACAAGGATTACAAGCAGGCGAAAAAGTTATTGTTGAAGGCGCTGATCGTATACAGCCTGAGCAAAAACTAAAAATTAAGCAGTGGCAACCTACAAATACTCAGGAAAGTGGAGGCAAGAAATAATGTCTCAATTTTTCATTAAGCGTCCTGTTTTTGCATGGGTGATCGCTTTATTTATTATTTTGTTAGGTGTACTCAGTATTCCCAAGTTACCTATTGCAAGATTTCCGAGTGTTGCGCCACCACAGATCAGTATTACTGCAATCTATCCAGGTGCTACCCCAAAGACACTGAATGATAGTGTTGTGACATTGATTGAGCGGGAAATGTCAGGTGTCAAGAACTTACTGTATTACAGTTCAAGTTCGGATAGTTCTGGAACAGCAACAATCACCGCAACCTTTAAACCAGGCACAGATGTAGAACTGGCACAAGTTGATGTACAAAACAAAATTAAAGCCATTGAGTCGCGCCTACCCCAAACAGTTCGACAACAGGGGCTGATGGTTGATGCTGCATCATCTGGTTTTTTAATGATGGTGGGGTTGAGTTCACCAAATGGCAAATATAGTGAAATTGATGTCAGTGACTATATGACTCGCTATGTAATTGAAGAATTAAAACGGGTCGAAGGTGTTGGTAAAGTCCAAAACTTTGGTGCTGAGAAAGCCATGCGAATTTGGGTCGATCCAGACCGCTTGGTCTCTTATGGATTGAGTATTCAAGATGTGAATACAGCCATCCAAAACCAAAACTTGCCGATATCACCGGGTCGTATTGGTGATGTTCCTGCGTTGAAGGGGCAACAAATCACCATTCCTTTGACTGCTCAAGGTCAATTAGAAACTGTAGAGCAATTCAAGAACATTAGTTTACGTGCTCAACAAAATGGTGCCATTGTTCGATTATCGGATGTTGCTCGTGTCGAAATTGGTGCGCAAATGTATAACTTTGCGATTTTAGAAAATGGTAAAGCCTCTACAGCTGTGGCGATACAAATGAGTCCTGGTGCCAATGCTGTTAAGACTGCAGAGGGTGTAAAAGCAAAAATTGAACAATTAAGTCTAGCATTGCCTGATGGTATGAAATTCTCTATACCTTACGACACTGCACCTTTTGTAAAAGTTTCGATTGAAAAAGTAATCATGACATTGCTTGAAGCTATGGCTTTAGTTTTTATTGTCATGTTTATTTTCTTACATAATGTTCGATACACCTTAATTCCAGCGATCGTTGCACCGATTGCATTGCTTGGCACATTTTCAGTCATGCTACTTGCAGGTTTTTCGATTAATGTGCTGACCATGTTCGGCATGGTGCTTGCGATTGGGATTATTGTCGATGATGCGATTGTGGTCATTGAGAATGTTGAACGAATTATGGCGACAGAAAGTTTATCTCCAGTTGAAGCCACATCTAAAGCCATGAAGGAAATTACCAATCCGATTATTGGTATTACCTTAGTGTTAGCCGCTGTATTCTTGCCGATGGCATTGGCGTCAGGCTCGGTGGGGATTATCTATCGCCAATTCACCATTACCATGTCAGTTTCCATTTTATTCTCAGCTTTCCTTGCATTGACATTAACCCCTGCGTTATGTGCAACAATGTTAAAACCGATTGATCAAGACCATCAGAAAAAAGGTGTTTTTGCATGGTTTGATCGCAGTTTTGAGAAGCTGAACAATCGCTACGAACGTAGTTTATTTAAAGTAATTAAACATAAAACCCTCGCAATGTTATGTTTCTTAGGCATTGTCATTGTGCTGATTTTTAGTTTTAAACACGTTCCGACTGCGTTTATGCCAGAAGAAGATCAGGGGTGGTTTATGACTTCAATTCAGCTTCCTGCGGATGCAACTCAAGAACGTACCCGTAAAGTCGTTGCTGAGTTTCAAAATCATTTAGACCAAGAAACGGGTATTAAAGACAATATGGCAGTCTTAGGTTTTGGTTTTAGTGGTTCTGGTCAGAATACAGCGATGTATTTTACTAATCTATTGCCATTCGAAGAGCGTACTATTACGGCACAAGAAGTCGTGAATAATGCAAATATAGCGATGGCTGAAAGTTCAGAAGGTCAAACCATGTCTGTGTTACCACCAGCCATTGATGAATTAGGTAACTCATCTGGTTTTTCACTGAGATTATTAGATCGTGGCAATATTGGCATGCCTGCTTTAAGAGAAGCGCAAGATCAGCTTTTAGCATTAGCAGCACAAAGTAAAATCGTGGCGGAGGTCTATCCTGAAGGTTTGCCAGATGGCAGTTCTGTACAGCTTAAAATTGATAGAGATAAATTGCAGGCATTAGGTGTTAATTTCAGTGATGTGACCGATATTATTTCAACCTCAATGGGTTCGATGTACATCAATGACTTTCCAAATCAAGACCGCATGCAGCAAGTCATAGTGCAGCTTGATTCCAAATCACGCATGAGTATTGAAGATATTCTTCAGATTAAAGTGAACAGTCAAAGCGGTAAATTGGTTTCAATGTCTGAAATAATTACACCCATTTGGCAACATTCACCACAACAATACAATCGTTACAACGGTCGTCCATCATTGAGTATTTCTGGCAGTCCAGCAGCAGGTGTATCTTCAGGACAAGCCATGACTGAGATGGAAAATTTGATTAAACAGCTTCCGAAAGGTGTGGGTTATGAGTGGACTGGGATTTCTCTAGAAGAAAAACAGTCGGAATCACAAACCTTGTTTTTATTACTGTTGTCGATGTTAGTCGTTTTCCTTGTCTTGGCAGCACTTTATGAAAGCTGGTCAATTCCATTCTCTGTGATGCTAGTTGTCCCTCTAGGGTTGATTGGCGCCTTTTTAGCAGTAATGTTACGTGGTATGCCAAATGATATTTTCTTTAAGGTCGGCATGATCACGATTATTGGTCTATCTGCAAAGAATGCCATTTTGATTGTTGAGTTTGCAAAAGCATTAAGAGAAGAAGGAATGGGTTTAGTGGAGGCAACCGTTGCAGCCGCTAAATTGCGCTTACGTCCAATCCTAATGACATCTTTGGCATTTACCTGTGGCGTTATTCCTTTAGTCATTGCCAGTGGCGCTAGTTCTGAAACTCAAAAAGCGATTGGTACAGGCGTCTTTGGCGGCATGATCAGCGCAACAATTCTAGCTGTTATTTTTGTACCGATTTTCTTTATTGTCGTCATGAGCATGGTTGAGAAATTCTCGAAACGTAAAGCGGCACATTAAGCATCAAAACTGAGAATAAAAGCTAAATATAAAAGCTGTGGGTTAACGAGTTTAGCCCACAACAAATCTTTCATTTACATCTTTATTTCAGAATTGATTTAATAAACCATCAATATAGGTTTGATCATGAAAGCTACGAATCTTGATCCGAAACGCTGGTGGATATTGCTCGCTGTCGTGCTTGCATTTCTGCCGATTGTGATTGATATGACTGTACTGCATGTTGCGGTTCCATCATTAACCCAATCATTGAGTGCCTCAAGCAACCAAGTCTTATGGATTATTGATATTTATCCATTACTTATGGCTGGACTTTTAGTTCCGATGGGAACTTTGGCTGATCGTGTCGGCAATCGTAAGATTCTGCTGATTGGCTTGGTTATATTTGGAATTGCCTCAGTCCTTGCGGCATTTTCCCAAACGGCTTCTATGCTGATTGCCGCACGTGCTTTATTAGCATTAGGCGGTGCCATGATTATGCCCTGTGTATTGGGTATTATTCGCAGAACCTTCGAAGACAGTCGCGAACGTGCCATTGCGCTGGGTATTTGGGGCACAATCGGATCAGCCGGTGCCGCCATTGGACCGCTCATTGGTGGTGGATTGTTAGAATATTTCTGGTGGGGTTCAGTTTTCCTCATTAATGTCCCAATCATGTTAGTTGTCGCCCCAATGTGCTATTTCTTATTATCCAAAAATGAAGCTGTAACCTCTGGACATTGGGCATTTGGTCAGGCGCTATTGCTAATTTTCGGTTTGGTTTCATTTGTATATGCGCTCAAAGCAGGCTTAGGCGGTAAACAGTCGTTGTTAATTGTCCTTCCTTTAGTCATTTTTTCTATTGGATTATTAACCATATTTGTACGCAAACAGCTGAATTCTCCTCAACCGATGCTAGATCTTTCACTATTTTCACGCCCTGCTATTTTAGCAGGCATTATTATGGCAATGGTTGCTGCAGGCGCTTTGG
This sequence comes from Acinetobacter sp. YH12049, assembly GCF_013419875.1. Classification (NCBI taxonomy): domain Bacteria; kingdom Pseudomonadati; phylum Pseudomonadota; class Gammaproteobacteria; order Moraxellales; family Moraxellaceae; genus Acinetobacter; species Acinetobacter sp. YH12049. The sequence goes on from NZ_VOZH01000007.1 coordinate 74,552, forward strand.
CAGGTGTGGAATTAACCTTAGCGATGGAGCTGCAATATGTCATTCGTTTAACACCACTACAAGCTGGTCTTTTTATGGTTCCGATTATGGTTGCTGCTGCTATTGGTGGGCCTATTGCTGGATTTTTATCTAATAAATTCGGACTGCGTCTAGTTGCAACATTTTCATTAATATTGGCAGCAATTGCGTTGATCAGTTTGAGTTATTCAGATTTTCATCATCCGGGAATTATTGTTCCCTTTATTTTAGCTTCAATTGGACTCACTCTAAGTATCGGTTTAACAGCTTCATCCATTGCGATCATGGGCTCAGTACCTGCAGAAAAGGGCGGTGCGGCAGGTTCACTTGAAAGTACAGGTTATGAACTGGGTACAGGACTAGGTATTACTTTATTTGGTGTTTTCATGGCCTATATATTTGGCAGTCATCTTCAAGTGCCGTCAGATTTAACTGCTGTTTTAGCAGAAAAAGCCAGACTATCGATTGGTGATACCTATTTAGTGGCGAGCCAGTTACCCGTTGAACAAGGTACAGCATTGATTAACGCAGGTAAAATTGCCTTCAGTTCAGCTCATGTTAATTTATTATTAACAGCAGGGATTATCATCGGCATACTCTCCATTGTGGTATTTTTTATGCTAGCGAAATATCGAGATGAGAATTCATTGTAATGAAATTTATTTGAGGATCATCAAACAGAATGGTTAAGTTCAGACATCAATTTATCTTAAATTTATGGTTTAAATGAAGCCGTATTGATCTGAACTTAACACATTATAAATGAGTTGATGTCTTACGATTTATACGATTTAGTTGAATAGTAAAACAGCTGCCACCTAAGTTTTTGGATTTAGAATAATAAATATGACCTTGGTGTGCTTCAATAATTGCATCAATCACTGCCAAGCCTAATCCAGTACCGCCATCTAGACGTGATCTAGAGTCTTCCAGACGATAGAATGGCTTGAACAGATGTGCAAGATGCGATTCATCAATACCAGGACCTTCATCTTCAAACATTAATAGCCAATGTTCTGCTGTGGCCATCGTTGTAATATTGATTTGTCCAGCATTCGAATATCTTAGAAAATTAGAAAATAATGCAATAAAGACTTGTTCCATCCTTCTTATATCAACGCAAACCAATTTATCCGTCAAATTTAAAATAATAGTTAAACCTTTAACCTGAAACCGTTCATTAAACATCTGCAGACATTTTTCAATACTATCTTTTAAATTGGTCTTTTCTAGTTCTAAACGTAATTGTTTATTTTCAATAAGTGTCAGTGTCCGTAAATCTTCCACAAGGTAAGATAAGCCTTCGACTTGGTTCAATAAGCTTAGGTGTAAAGCTTGATCGGCAATAAATATACCATCGACAATACCTTGCAAGCGACCTTGTAATATTGTCACAGGTGTTCGTAATTCATGTGCAATTGCAGCATTCCAAACAGTTGAATTCTTAACTGATACTTCAAGTTGGTTTGCCATTTCATTGAAGTTCTCAATAAGGGACTTGATTTCATGTGGAATATCATGATGTGGCTGTTTAATTCTGAGTGCTAAATTACCTTGTTGAATTTGTTGAATAACATCTGCTAAATCACTAATTGGCTGTGTATAGCGTTTTCCATATTTAAAGGCGAGGATAGTAGAAAGAAAAAAGCCTGTTAATAGCACTAAAAACAGCCAGATAAAGTCAACATAGGTAACTGAAAATTCATTTGAATTAATAACTTGCGTATTTAGAAAACCTATTTTTATCGCCCAGCTATAAACAAAATAGCCAATCATGAAAGATAACAGCGTAATGCCTAAATTGAGTAGGCTCATCATGATAATAAACTGGAAGTTAATTCCAACTGAATTTTTAAAAAAGTTAAATTTCATGATTTTGATCTAAGCGATACCCCACGCCACGGACATTGATTAATAAACCATTTACATAATTTTCTTCAAGTTTTTTGCGTAATTTGCTGATATGGCTATCTACAGTGCGATCTAAAGCATCACTTTCAGGCATACAGTTTTGGATCAATTCATTGCGTGTAAAGACTTTATTTGGTGTTTTTGCCATCAAAACCAGTATCTTATACTCAGTTAACGTAAGGTTGAGCAGCTGATTTCTTTGACCATTTGAAATGTAAACTTGATGATGATCTGGATTAATTTCAATATTTTTATAACGAATAATATTAGTTATTTCCGTATTTTGGCTTGTACTTCGTCTAAGTACGGCTTGTATTCGCGCAATCACTTCATTTGGGTTAAATGGTTTAATAATAAAATCATCAGCACCCATTTTTAGCCCCATGATCTTATTCACTTGATCATCTAAGGCAGTCAGCATAATGACAGGTAAATGACTTGTTTGACGGATGATTTGTAGAATTTCCCAGCCATTTAGTTTGGGTAATTTAATATCAAGGAGAATCAGGTCTATAGAGTTGGCTTTTAAGCACTCTAAAGCTTGTTGTCCATCCAATGCACGGATGACCTTCATGTTTTCATTTTTTATGTATTTTTCAAGAATGTCACCAATATCATAATCATCTTCTACAACGAGAATTACGCTATTTTCAAAGCTATGTTGTAAGTTCTGATACATACAAGTTATTCGGATAAAATCTTGGTAAGTAAATAGTTTAACAGTTTGAATTGTAAATTTCAGAATAACTGAATTCTACTTCTGCTTACCCAATACATTGAGAAAAATGTACCTGAGCTTCAATTACTCACTAGGTTTCTCATCTTTTTTCTTCTGAATCAAATCCCATATAGAGAAATCAGGCTTAGCTTTATCAGAATGTTCCGCAGGGTTAACTTTAAATGCTTCAAGATTGATTTCTAAAAGTTTTAATTTAAGCTCCTCTGAACCAGTAACTCCTAACTTTTCAAGCTCTTGAATTTCTGTTTTGTACCGTTCATAAGATTTAGCCAATGCTTCTTTATGAGAATATTCTTGCTCTAATTTAGAAAAACGATTTAAATTTATATTCGCAATTGTTGCAATCCAAATCAAAGGTGCGTTGATCAATAATTTGAATAAGAATGTATCCCACTTCATATTCAAAAAATCTGATTTATCAAACAAATAAAAATTAAATCCAAAAATTGCTAATACAACTAATACAAATACAATAATACTGATGAATTGTCCTTTTTTGGCTTCTTGTCCTTTTACAACAAAACCACCTGCAAGCCCTGCTTCACTTGATAATCCAATAACTGATTTTGCTCGCTCCTCAACATTTTTTAAATTTTCTAACCTTTTATCCAAATCTTCACTTAATGCAGTAATGTTTTTTTCTTCATTACCATAAATTTTGTCATAAAAATTTTGGACTCTCGATAACTGAAAATTTATCTGCTCATTTTTACTTTTATTATCAGGATCATCAGAAATAAATAAATCGTCATAGTATGCAACTAACTCATTAATTTTTCTTTCGTATTCTTTAACTTTCGTTTCACCATTATCATTTAGTTCATCAAACAATTTGTCATATTGATCTAAAATTTTATCAATTACATAATTTACTCGATCAACTTTAGAAGTATCCTCACCATTTCGATCAAATAATTGACTATAAGCTGTGTGAATTTTTTCGGACTCAACTTCCAAAATATCTAGATTATCTTCATTGGTTACTTCTAATATACGAGAATAAATAGAACTACCATTTTCATCATTAGCTAAAACAGATTGAATTTTTTCAATAGCAATTAGAGACTCATCTAATTTGGCTTTTAGTTGAGATAACTCATTCGTTTTATTAATTAAACTTTGTTGGTGAGCTTTAATCTTATCTAATTCACCTTGTAAAAGTGAACTAACAGTATGCCGATTATCTGTTAAATCTCTTAAGTCAGACCTCAAAGAATACATGGATGATAAATGATCATTTAAAGCCCTAAGTTGTGCTAATCCTTCACGTAGTTTTTTTTCATCACTTTCTTTCAGACCAAGCAAATCCTTTAAGCCCATTTTTTTCTCTTAATTAATGAATTATCAAAATATTAAACTAAATTATATATCGAAGTATTGAAACTTTAGACTTACTTTTTAAAAGATGGATCAATGTTCTTAGGCAACCAATAATTTTGGTTATTGTACAAAACATTATAGCCATCTTTTATTTCAACGATCATTTCCAACTTGATCTTCAATGAATCCTGATAACTCATCTCATGGAATAGTTGTAAGCCATTTTTCACCCATACCATGACATTGAAATCAGTATTTGGGCTGAGCATCGAGATCAATTCTTTTTCCAATTTCCGCTTACTTGCTTCTTTTATGAAGTTAGAATGCTTTAAGGAAATATAATCAATATCCGTATCATATTGATCGTTTAAGAAATTAATAAACCCTGTTAATGCAGCAGCCTGACCTGAATACTCATTTAAATAAGCTTTTACTTTTGCCAAATCTGGCAGTAATTGCTTATCCTGAATAGATAACATCAATGCAACAGCAGGCTTCATTGCAAGCCTTACAGATCGAGCAGATGTTTTTCCTTGATGCATTTTTTCATCGAGCTTTTGCTTATAAGCAAATACAACATCAAAAGCCAATGAGGGCTGCGGTAACTGATCAATCAACTTATTGGCTTGATCTATCTCAGAACATTCATTTTTATTTATAGTTGAGATTTTTACCCCATGCATTTGATCGAGCCACTGTGTTACTAATTCAAACTTTCTAAGTCCACTCGTCCGTAAAGTCAACAATAATTGGTCTGCATCAGGAATATTACTCTCCCATAACATTTCTGTTTTAATAAAAAAATGAGTATGTTTATTCAAATACAAAGCTGCTTGATGTGCTCCAACTAAATCGACCAACCAAAGCACGTAGTTTTCATATTGTTTTTTTAAAAAAGATGACTCGAACAAATAAATATTTTGATGGAACTTTGACCATAGATTTTTAATCCAGTAGCAATCATCACATAGATCACCGCATCCTGCTGAGATCATCGTTTTACATTCAATACAAGGTTTATTCGGTTGAGTTATACATTTTTTACAAACTTTATTTCCTTTTTCATCTAACTCTAACAAGCGATATTTATGACATGAAGGACATGTTTCATAATCCCTTGTTGAACATTTCGGACAAACTCTGAGGTCATCATTAAAGCGTGATATTTTCGTTAATTTTTGCGATTGAACATTGCATCGCTCACATCGTTCAACCTCTCTAAAATAAACAGAACAACTATTACAAACGACCCCATACTCTGTAAGCGTTCCTATCGGTCTGTTAACTTGATTGCATCTTATACAAGGTTGTTTTTTAATACATTCATTACAGATCGCTTGATCATCATTTTTAGGTAATCGAGCAGATAACCCACATTTTGGGCAAAGACATTTTTTAAAAATTCGAGCATAACAAGTTGAGCAATATTTTTTCCCTTTATATCTTTTTTTTAGTTGGGTAACTGATTTTTCACACCCATTACATAACTGCTCAATATTAATCTCCGCCAAGCTTATGACTCCGTTTCTTTCTTGATTTTCTTAACAAATTAAGCCACTTACGTTGCACGGTTTTTTTTGCTTTTGGTTTTCCATTATGAGAACTCACACGTTGTAAAGCATATACTCTTATAGGCTTGATCATTGCTGATTTCATTTGTTGAAGTTGAATCGGTAGTTTTTTACGCTTATCCCAAAAATTTGCACTACTAATCCCGTACTCATAAGAGCGGTCAATAATCAACTCACATGGGATTTTCATAATTTCATTCAAGATGGAAAGCAAAATTATACGTTCGTTTGTATTTAAATATTCGAAAGCAATTGGTGTGAAAGGAGTTATGGTATTTAAATTTATACCAAAGCTCTTAAACATTTCAATAAGTTGAATATTATCTGTATCTACAAGTAATCTGATTTCACTTATCCATGCACGAGCAATCGCAAACCATTCGGTAGCTGAAATATTTTGATTATTATATAAACCTGAGCCTTGTTTTAAAACGTTATCTGCATTTTTTTGAAAATCTAAAATTTGAATATTGCTAGGTTGTGGCTGATATAAAGTCAAATTAAAATGGCATGAGAAACATACTGCTAATGATCCATGCTCTAAATCTATTTTAAATGGCTGAATGACTACACCGCAATTCGGACAATGATCAATTAAATTTATTTGATGTTTTTCACAACAACAATGCCACCCCATTCGCCACATTAACCGTAAATAAGCTGATCTACCATCACTTTCAAAACATTGAGTACACACCTGCCGACCTGAAAAATTTGATCTACTACGCTGACCTAAACTTAAAACCCATCCACTATTTGAACTCTTAACTAGATAGGGAGCCACATTAGTTAGCATTGTTTTCAAAATTTTTTGTTTATCATCAAAAGAATGTACAAATAATAATTCAAGCCGATCTTCCGTCATACCTCGATCAAGATCAATCGTTAATGCTCTCCATCTACCCCACAATGCTTCTATAAGTGTTAAAGGGGAACATCCCATGTCTAAGGCTGAACGAATGAGCCATGATGATAATACTTCACCTTGTTCAATGGGGGTATGTATAAACCAATTTTGAGCATAATTAGGCATATTACACCCTCAATAATACTAAATAGAATTAAGCTGAATAGTGCGAATATTACGAGCACCCTCTGTTGGTTTAAGCCACTTGAATTTTTTAACAATTTCGAGGGTAATTTCTTCTTTACCAGTCAATATTGCTTCTTTTGCACATTCCACCAATAAACGATTTAAATCACCAAAATTACCACCTGAAATTTCATAGAGTAAGGTCGCAATTTCTTGTGATGCCAAGTTTGATAATTTTTTTAGGGGAAGTAAGCGAACATAACTTAAAAGAAGTCTTAAAAAATCCGCATCCAATTTCCATAAAGGCAAATCTATAATTTCAAAGCGACTGGCATACTGAGTATCCGTATGAAGAATAAGAGATGCATCACGAGTACCAACACCAATGATATTCATACTAAGTTCATTGCTTAGCGTTTTAAGTGTATTCATCACTTCTTGCCGTTGCCTAGCACTCCCACTTAAACAATTATGCAACTCATCAATAATTAACATTTTGGTTTCATATTTACGCAGTAGATGGGTTGCTTGATACCTTAATTTGCTTTCAGGATCAGTGACACGAAAAGGGACAAAAAAATGATCTAAGATATTAATATATAAATCTTTTACATTTGCCCTAGCAGGGGCTTGAATAGGAATGACTGGTTTAGTCAATGACATAAGCTGCATGTCCATATCATCAACTCTCTTAGTATAGTATTCTTTTGCAAACTCATGAATAATCTTAGTTTTTCCCATATTTGAATCACCAACAATTAAAAGACATTCTGGTCTTAATTTTCTAGGTCGTTTCAAAATATCAGTCAGTGTATTCAAAACTGCAATTGCTTTCTGATAACCAATCCACCGATCCTCATAAAGAATATTAATTCTTTCAGCATCACTAAGAATCATAGTGTCAAGGACATGCTCAGCAAGGTAATCATATTGTTTCATGGTCTTACCTCAAATCGTCAAAAGCAGTTAAATTTTGATCCCATAAACTATTTTGTGACTTTGGAGCATCTACATTTGTATGGATAACTGAATTATTTTTATTTTCATGGTGTAGTGCAGCAACTATCTTACCATTCTCTTTTTTTCTTTGATTCATTCGGCGTTGCTTTTTAGTTAAAGTCACGGCTTGATCTACTTTTTCACGGAGATAAATAATTGCTCTGTAAATAGCATCTTGATCAACTGTATCTAATCGCTCACTCTTAAGATATGCTTGGACTTGTCTATATTCATGCAATCCGATTGATGGAATTTCACGTTTGGCTGTAGGTACTTTAAAATATGTATTTGTATTCGGTTCATAAAACCAAATCATTGAAATATCACGAGGATCTCTTTTAAAAATAAACTTTCTTTTACGCTTTTTCTCATCGTCAGTTGGATCAATCGCATTGATCCAAGGTCTTAAACAATCAGCAAAATAAAAAAGTTTATCTTTTTTTACGCCCGTTCTTTGAATGGTTGATTCAAATTCAGGGGCGAAATCCAAAAATAGTGTTGCTTCATCCGCAACCCTTTCTTTTAAACCAGTACCAACTTTAAATTTTGTTCCCCAAATACCCTCTTCCCACATTTGTTGTGGCGGAATTTCAAGTATTGAATGCTTGCTTTTATGATAAACATTTACAATCCAATAGACGATGTAATGTTCTAATTCACGAAGTGTTAAACAAGCATTCTTAGCGGAATCATAAGTTCCTTTTTCAAAAATATTAGATTTAGTCGTTCCATCTAAAACATGCATTTCAAGATTTACGATTCCAAGTAAACGCTCAATATGCCCACCATATTTTGCACCACCAATAGGTCGATACTCCCAATTAATATCGTACTTTAGACATGCTTTATGCAGATGGTTTGTTCTAAAATCAGAACCATTATCAGAATGGACTGAATCCATAATACCTTCGATATCCCACTCACCATCCACATCTAACTCAAGCAGTTTTCTTTTCTTTGAAATAATGGCTGATGAAATACACATTGCTACCGATGTTGCACTTGGAGCTTCTAAAGAAAGGTAATAACCAACAATCATTCTACTAAAAACATCAATTGCTAATGTCAAATATGCCTTGCCTATTGTTTCACGGTATTGTTCATCAACGATTTCTATATCTAAAGGAGTGTGATCAATCTGCACATACGCCAAAGGATAGTCTGCATTCGGAAAAGTCCCTGCTGATGCTTCATACTTATCTTTAGCAGCCTTTTTTCCGTATCTTGCCTTAGTCACTTCATAGCCATTAAGGGCTTCAATTCTATAGCGAATCGTATTGTCATGAGGTGGTTCAATTTTTCTTTTGAAGCACTCAAGCTTCACTTCCAAAATTGTTTTGGCAACACTTGGCTTTAAACTTGTTAAATACTTAGTATGGATCGCTTGTTGAATAATATGATTTAATTCAGGCGACAACCTTGTTTTTTCTGTTGTCCAACCACGTTTTTTTGGGACTAAAGCTAAGATAGACTTGTTTTCTCGGTAAGCTTTAAGCCATTTCCAAATAGTATTTACATGAAGATTATGTTCACTTGCAGTCTTCTTAACCGCCTCAACTGTGGAATAGTCAATGAGTTCCCTAATAATTTCATAATGATCTAAAGCGATTTGCCATGACTCAGCAGAAATATCCTCACCTTGGTTAAGCTTAGAATTATCTTCACTTAAAACAGATAATTCCCTTATGTTCACTTGTAAACTTCGAGCAGATTCCAAATTTGCAATCACGACATCTTTTGCATTTAAAATATTGATAATTTTATATTTATTACCTTTATAACCAACAATTGCATTTGGTTTAATAACTAGGCGTTTTCTATCAATCTTTACTGAATCATCCTGTATCATTTAAATAACTCCTTGTGCTTTAGAGCCATCATTTACCCAAATAACAGTTTCAGTAGTAAAAGGGTTATATAGATCGCAAGCAAGTATATTTTTTGAAATTAAAACCCATATTTGGCGAATAGCCTTTAATACATTTTTTTCATCTTTAAAAATATAAGCAGGCAATTGATTAACTGTTGAAAAGCCTAGTTTTAATAAAGTTTCAATTAATACTCTCTGATCTACCTCATCAACATGAGAACGTCTGAATCTTTTTAAAAAATTGATATTTTCCCAATATTGATCATACAAACGAGACTCATCAATAATTTTGAATTTCCATGCCTTTTCAGAAGCTAAAGCATAAGCTGCCCTAAATTTTGGTCTAAGGGTATTCCAATCTTCCTTTAATTTTTTTCTAGGCTTAATTTCAATCAATAATGGTGCAGGAAAGAAATCAATATCATTATAAATTGCACTTGAAAATTGCACCAAATAATCAGGGGTATATACCGATTCATTTCCTAATTCAGTTATATAAGGAATAGAAATAGGCTGTTCAACCACATCAATAACATTACTGTTATATTCTTGCTTAAAAAGAAAATCACGCTCCAAAGTGGATTCAAACCAAATCGTTTTTTCTCCCCTAAAAGAGTAATTCCCCGAAATACTTCCGTAAACGGTTTGGGCTTTTCTAACGGGACTATATTCATCACTTATTCTTTTCATATCAGACCTCAAGAGTAATCTACTAGCCCCTATTATTGTAGTTTTGTAATCTACTAGCCCTTATTATTGTAAAAACTAGCTTTTATTTCTGTACAAAACGACATGCAACTAGCTGAATTTATATAATGCCACTAGCTTCTATTATTGTAAATGACAGAGGATCAAATCCTAAACCGGGTGAAATCACCTTGGCACATTTAGGGGTTTTATTTTTAGATGAGCTGCCTGAATTTGATCGAAAGGTATTGGAGGTGTTACGGCAACCACTCGAATCCAAAGAAATTGTGATTTCACGGGCTTCTCGTCAAATCACCTTCCCCGCAAATTTTCAATTGATCGCGGCAATGAATCCTTGCCCATGTGGCTATGCCTTTAATCAAGACAGCCGCTGTCAATGTAGTGCTGAAAGTATTAAACGCTATCAAAACCGTATTTCAGGTCCATTATTAGATCGTATTGACTTACATATAGATGTCCCGCCACTAGCAGCACATGAATTACAAAGTTCGCAAGAGGTTGAAAGCTCAAGTACGGTTAGGCAACGTGTCATTCGTGCCTATGAATTACAAATAGATCGCCAGCAAAAATCTAATATGGCACTGACGCCGACGCAATTGGAGCAACAAGCAGTTTTGGATGCTACTGCACAGAATATTTTACAGTTAGCCCAGCAGAGAATGAATTTATCTGCGCGTGCCTATCATCGGGTGTTACGTGTTGCCAGAACCATTGCCGACTTGGCTCAAAGTGAACACATTAAAGCTCAACACGTTTCTGAAGCGCTGTCCTATCGAAGCCAACTCAATGCTTAAAAAAATGGCGACCCTAGGTCGCCATTTTTAATGCTCTTTAAAATTAGAATTCGTATTTCAAACCAAATACGACTTTATTCTTTTGTTTTTCATCCAGACGGTCATAACCACCAACTGTGTAATTCATGCTTGCGGTAACACCTGTATCTGCTAAAGGCTTGCTTAGACCAATATCAAAGTGACGGAAACCAAAGCTTTCTGTTGTTCCTAAATTATCTTCAAAATCACCTGAATCTTGATATGCATATAAACCAAGCGCGGTATCTAGACTGAAGTCTTTAGGAAGTGCATAGCTATATGATGCTTTGATATAAGTATCACCTGCATTACCCCATGAAACATCTTCAAGCAAAGTTTGCGCTGTTAAGCCAAAATCTTTATAGCTTAGCCCAAGCATTGTTTCTAAACCGTTTGCATCACTTGTATCAATATCATAGTAATAGTAGTAAGTTAGACCTGCTGTGTAACCAAGATCATCATTAATTGAACCGTTATAGCCCGCATAAAAATCATTTTCAAAACCATTCGGTAGGTCATCACCATAGTTTAATGTTGAACCCCACCAACCTGCATAGAAGCCTGATGCATGGCTATAATCCAAACCACCTTGGATTGTCGCATCTTTATTTTCAGGCACATTGGTAATACCACGTAAATTATAGCTAGACAGTACGCCGATATTTCCAGATACAGAATGCTCTGAAGCAGGTGCTTCAGCAAATGTAAACGTCGATGCTGCTCCAAGTACAGCGATTGATAAAGCTTTAAGTGCAAATTTCATGGTTTGTTCCCCCACATCGTGCGACGACGTATTTTTTGGTTATTTCGTTGAACTCAATGATGTATTAGCAAGCGCTGTGCCATGTTTAAAAATAAGCGCATATTTTTTTTATAGAAGCCACCATTTTGGTTTATCAAAAACCAATATATTACTGTTTTTATTTATTATTTTTTAATTATCCTATTTGGCCTTTTTTCTCTTTAATTTATTTTAGAATGCAGATTTTCATCTATATAGATTATTTAAATCTTCGGGTTGATAGATGTAACAGGATTTTAAAAATGCGCTTTTTTGAGTATATTTTTTCAACACCGATCTCAAAAATGCATAAAAAAAGTGCACAATCACCATTATGCACTTTCAAGAATATGACCGAATAAGGTCAACTCGTTAATGTTAGAAAGAATAGGTCAATCCAACCACAACGTTATCATCTAATTGCTCGCCTTCACGATCTTTACCGCCCCATACATAGTCAGCAGCAATTTCAAATCCAGTATCTGCAATCGGTTTACTTAAGCCCAGACGTGCTTCAGTGAACACCACATCTTCTGTGGTTGTTAATAGGCTATCATCACGACTGTCATTAAAAACAGAAACACCAAGCGATGAATTTAATGAAACATCATAAGGTAATGCATAGCTATAAGCAGCATTCAGATATACATCTCCTGCGTTGCCATAATTAACATCAGACAACAATACAGCCATGCTTGCAGTTAAATCTTTATAACTTATGTCCTGAATAAATTCGACGCCCGTTGTGCGACGCTTTTCAGAGCGGTCATCGTTATACACTGAACCGCCACCTTGATAGACATAAGCCATCACTTGTGACTTATAGCTCCAATCTTCATTCAGTTCACGTCCATATCCAACATAGAAATCATGTTCAAAACCATGTGACTGACTGTCGTCCGTAGGGTCATAGTTGAGTGTAGACCCCCAATAGCCCGCGAACAGCCCACTGTTGTGTGCATATTCAAGTCCGGCTTGTAATGCAGCTTGATCATTTTCTTCACTCGCACGGTACACATATTTGTTTACCACGCCCAAACTTCCAGACCAATTCCCTTGTGCAGTTGTGGCTTGTTCAGTTTGTTCTGCAAATGCAGGGATTGTACCTAGGGTCACTAAAATACTTAAAATTGCTATTTTATAAAATTGAATCATGTTTAGTCCCCACATCGGATCGATCGTGGATTGGGTTGAGTAAAATTTAGCGCCGATTTTAATCGATTTTACCGCACTGTATAGCCCCTTTTTTCTTATTTTGATAAATTAAATCATTTAAAAACAAAGGTAAGATTATATAAAACAGTAAAAACTAAGCTTTTGATTCATAAAATGTCTTTTATCGTGTTCCAGTCTTTAACAATGATTTAATGTTTTCATTTATATGTATTTATCACGATTATTATCATCTTTTATTGAGCTAGATTTTAAGGAAAACATTTCTGACGACTTCGCTAAAAGTCATTCTCTATTTACAAAAAAACACGCCAACAGTGCTTACTTAGCCTGAACATTGATGCCATGCACCTCAGCAGTTTTTATACTTTTTGATCAAAATACGAATTTAGATTCAGCACAATTTGTCGCAAAGAGTGATGATAAATCAGCAAGTTAAATGAAAGTTTTTACCATTTTTTATATTTTTTTATGATAAGCAATGAATAAACTTCTCTTTAGATTAATATACATTCAATTTAAATAAACTATTTGTTAAACAACAATAACATACGAAAAATTTGCTTATTACAGATTGACCGATGATCTGAAGGTTTTCTAACTTTAGTGTAATAAGCGCATTAAAAATAGTGATTTTTTTAAGAAAAAATATACAATCGCACTACATATTAACCAAATTTGCATGAGGCTCTCTCCCAATGCTTAAAGCTCAACAACTAACACTTGCAGTCTTAGTAAACGCTGCTCTTATTTCTACTGCTTTTGCTAGCGAACAAAGTGAATCTAAAGGCTTTGTGGAAGATGCCGAAGGCTCTGTATTGTTCCGTACAGGTTATTTACATCGTGATAAAAAAAATGGCGTAGATGATACTAGCTCTTTTGCGCAAACTGCTATCGTAAATCTTGATTCAGGTTTTACCAAAGGCACTGTTGGTTTTGCAGCGGGTATCATAGGCGATGCATCAATCAAACTTGGTGAAAATGCTCATACCGGTAACGATATGATTCCAACGCATGGTAGCAAAGATGCGAATGGTAAAGTTGATGCTTATGATCACTGGGCGCGTGGCGGTGCATATGTAAAAGCACGTATTTCAAATACGACTGCAACTTACGGTACACAACTTCTCGACATCCCTGTTTTAGCAAGTAATACTGCACGACTAGTACCTGAATACTACACAGGTGTTTTGGTTGAAAGTAATGAGATTAATAATCTTAACCTGATCGCTGGTAAATTCACTGAAAATCAATTATCAAATCAAATTAATTCTGATGGTGCTAAGTTAGACCGCGCAATTGTTTGGGGTGCAAAATATAAAGCAAATGATCAATTAAATCTTGCTTACTATGGTACAGATATTAAAGATCGTTTAGATCGTCATTATATCAATGCAAATTTTACTCAAGGTTTAGCTGATAAAAGCTCATTGACTTATGATTTAAGCGCTTATCACACAAAATGGGATAAAGATGCTAATCAATACTTATATTCTCAAATTGGTGAAAGCAACGACTCATTCGATAACTCAATCGCTGCCCTTTCTACAACATATAATCGTGGTCCACACAATGTCATGGTTGCTTACCAACAAAACTTTGGTAATACCGGTTACGACTATGGCTTAGGTACAAACGTTGGTGATGGTAAACAATCTATTTACATGCCAAACTCGTATCTATCTGACTTTATTGGTAATGATGAAAAGTCTGTACAACTTCAATATACCTATGACTTTGGCGCATTAAATGTTCCAGGCCTATCTTGGACTTCAGCATTTGTTTACGGTTGGGATATTAAAGCCACTAATAATGCTGGCACAATGATTAGCGACAATGAAGAAGAACGCGAATTCTTTAACCAAGTGAAATATACCGTTCAATCTGGTTTTGCCAAAGATGCAAGCTTACGCCTTCGTCATTCTTACTACCGCGCTAGTAATAACTACCAAAACAACTATATTGGTGATACCAATGAATGGCGTATTTGGTTAGACATCCCTGTGAAATTATTTTAATTTCGCAGCTACTCTAAGATAGCGAAAAAAAACCTGCACACTGTGCAGGTTTTTTTTATGAGCATCGATTTCATCTAAAAACGATGCTCAGCTTAAAACAATAAATATTATTTGTTCGCAGCTTTGTAAGCTTCAATTGAGCTAAGTACTTCTTGTTTCGCAACATCAGCACCTTCCCAACCACTTAACTTAACCCATTTACCAGGTTCTAAGTCTTTGTAGTGTTGGAAGAAATGTTCAATTTGATTGATCAATAATGCAGGAAGATCTGTATATTCTTGAACATCTTTATAAAGCGGAGTCAATTTGTCGTGTGGAACAGCAACCAGTTTTGCGTCAACACCACCGTCATCTTCCATGTTCAATTTACCAACAGGACGGCAACGAATTACAGAACCTGGCTCTACTGGATGTGGAGTTACCACAAGTACGTCTAGTGGGTCACCATCCAAAGATAATGTATTTGGAACATAACCATAGTTTGCTGGGTAGAACATTGCAGTACCCATGAAACGGTCTACAAATAACGCATCAGAATCTTTATCGATTTCGTATTTGATTGGTGCTGCATTTGCAGGAATTTCAATAATGACATAGATGTCGTTTGGTGCATCTTTACCCGCTGGGATATTGCTGTAGCTCATAGCATCACTCTTTAAACAAGTTAAATCTTTTAATCCGGCACAATTATAACGGTTTTATCGCTTTTTTTGTGATTTTAGCGATCATGCTGATAATTTAATCATCAAGCTGAACATTTAGCTTAATTTAATGACCAATAACATCAGGCAAATTGGGCATAACATCGACAAGGTCCAAATGATTGAACGTAAAGTTGCCCAATTCGCTAAATAACATAGCCCATAAATAACGCGTAAAACGAGATAGGCAATCCCAAAGGTCATGATGTATTGTTGATGAATCACCATGTATTCGGCCATTAGAATAGCCGCAATAAATAAAGGTAAACTTTCAAAACTATTTTGCTGCACTGCATGTGCGCGGCTCGCCAATCCTGTAGAGCGCGCTAAAACTTCACGTGGATTTTGATTATCACTCGACTTAAAACCTGCAGCTCGCTTCGCAATAAATGTAAATACATATGGCAATAAACAAGCGGCCAAAATGAGATAGATGATCCCACTGATGCTGTGCATGTGTTTTTTCTCAGGAAGATTTTTATGGCTGCTATAATACCATGGCATTTCGTGAATAATTTTTGTTAAATATAGTGTTTTTATAATCGGCAGATGAAAGGATCCTCTATGAGTACTTCTGATCAAGATCAATTATTTGAAGTTCTTGAAGAGCAAAAACGCCATCAGCTTCGCGTCGATCGTGTTTTAAAAATTGTCATTCCTGTGACTGCATTTTTACTTGCTGTGATCTGTGCCAACTTAAATGTATGGTCGACTGTTTTCAGCTTTGTCATCATGTGGATTGCATTCTATGCAGTTTCCATCAAGCAACTTCCCCTTTGGCATTGGGTCATTGTCATTGCCCTATATTGTTTAGTCGACAATATTTTAACCTATGGCAGCTATAACCAATCTGGCTTTAGTCGTCAGTTCGGAGCGATGTTTATTTTCTTAGGTGTTTTTGGTGTAGGACGTCGCTACTTTGATCGCTGGTCGATGAATAAAGGCAAGCTTTAATGATCTAAATTAAAAGCGATAAAAAAAGCGCCCGAAGGCGCTTTTTTTATGCATTATATTATGCTGTTTTACGCAAATCTTTACGTAGAATCTTACCAACATTCGATTTTGGTAATTCATCCATAAATTCAACATAACGTGGGCGTTTATAGCCAGTTAAGTTTTCTTTTGCGAATGCCAAAACTTCTTCAGTCGTTAAAGATGGATCTTTTTTCACAACGAATAATTTAGGTACTTCACCTGATTTTTCATCAGGAACACCAATCGCAGCAACTTCTAGTACTTTTGGATGTTTTGCAACAACTTCTTCAATTTCAGAAGGATAAACATTGAAGCCAGACACCAAAATCATGTCTTTTTTACGGTCTACAATCTTCACATAACCGCGTGGATCCATGACACCAATGTCACCTGTACGGAAGAAACCGTCCGCCGTCATTACTTTGGCAGTTTCATCTGGACGGTTCCAATAGCCTTTCATGACTTGAGGACCACGAATCGAAATTTCACCTTGCTCACCTTGAGCAACTTCATTGCCATCATCATCTAGAATAGCAACTTCAGTCAGTGGCAATGGAATACCAATCGTACCGCTAAATTCCATTGATGCTGGAGGGTTTGCGGTTGCAACAGGTGAAGTTTCTGATAAACCATAACCTTCGATGATATTGGTACCGGTAACTTTCTTCCATGCTTCTGCAGTCGAAGGAAGCACTGCCATACCACCACCCATCGCCATTTTTAGCTTGCTGTGGTCAAGTTGCTTGAACTCTTCATTGTTCACCAAAGCGTTGAATAATGTATTCACTGCTGGGAAGAATGAAGGTTGGTATTTACGTAATTCTTTCATTACCGCAGGTAGATCACGCGGGTTAGGAATCAATACGTTTGCCTGACCTTTGTACATACCGTAAAGTGCACACACCATAAATGCAAAGATGTGATACAGCGGTAATGCACAGAAGATACGATCATCTGGCTGACCATCTTGCTGACCAAATTTACTTTGGAAAATACCATCACACTGCAACATGTTTGACACAAGGTTACGATGTGTCAATTCTGCGCCTTTAGATACGCCAGTTGTACCACCAGTATACTGAAGTACTGCAGTATCACTTAAAGTTAGGTTTGGACGCTTGTAATTATTTGCACTCACTTTAGACATTGCTGCATTAAAGCGAATATGACCTGGAATGTTCCAAGCTGGAATTTGTTTACGTACTGAACGTAATACAAAGTTAACCAATGTGCCTTTCAGCGTACCAAGCATGTCACCCACAGATGCCACGATCACATGTTTTACTGGGGTTTTACCAATAATCGCTTGGTAAACAGATGCAAAGTTTTCAATGATAACCAATGCCTCTGAACCAGAGTCATTTAATTGATGTTCAAGCTCACGAGAGGTATACAATGGATTCACGTTGACCAATACCAGTCCAGCACGGAATACACCTAATGCAACAACAGGATATTGAAGAACGTTCGGCATCATAACTGCAACGCGTGAACCTTGTGCCAAACCTAAACTTTGCAAATAGGTTGCAAATTTACGGCTTGCTTCATCAAGTTCTTTAAAAGTTAAGACTTTATCCATGAAGATAAAGGCATCTCTTGAGCCAAACTTCTGAAAATTACGCTCAAAAATATCGACCAATGAGGTATTTTCTGCGGGTAATTCTACAGTTTCTGGAATCCCTGTCTTTTGGTATTCAGCGAACCAAATCTTTTCCATAACGCCCAATTCTCCTGTCGTAATCCTTAATAATCCAACTGTTTTTTTTCAATATTAAGCGGTCATTATTTAACTTGTTTGTGCTTAATATTGCATCCATTTCACGAATAACAGCATATATAACGTATTTCGTTCCATGGATGCTAGTATTATCTTTGAATGAACAGTTTATTTGCTTTTTGATATCCACGTGGTAACAACACGCCTTTCGATGCGCGTTTGCCCACATATTTTTGCAGATCGTCGCCTTTAAGCTTTAATTGTTGATTACCTGCAAGCACTTGAATTATTTCATCTAAATTCAAAGTTGTCATGGATACAATTTGATCTTTTGCCTCAAGTTGTATCAATTTATTACCTTTACCCTTATTCAGCACTGGTAATTCATCAAGCTCAACCAACAGCAAACGCCCCGCAGAACTGAGGAGTGCAAGATGTGTTGCATTCTCAATTGCCGTTAAATTCATAACCGCCGCCCCTTCAGACAAGCTAAGGAAGGCTTTACCCGCTTTGGCATTGGTATCGAGATTTTTCGCTTGGGTTTTAAAGCCATAGCCTTTACTGCTCATTGCCAAGACTTCTGTTTCATCTTCAGCAATAAACACTTGTTTAAAGCCAACACCACTTGCAGGTGCAAGCTTAGAACTCAGAGGCTCACCTAAACCACGCGCAGATGGCAAGGTATTGATGCCCAAAGCATAGCTACGACCGGCATCATCTAATACATACACACGTTGATTTGATTTACCTTGCGCATGGCTGAGATATTGGTCACCTGCACGGAAATTTAAGTTCTCAGCATCGACTTCATGACCTTTCGCCGAGCGAATCCAACCCGCTTCAGACAACACCACAGTCACAGGATCTGCAGGAAGCATATCTTGTTCATTAATCGCATGGGCTTCTGCACGTTTCACAATTGGAGAACGGCGGTCATCACCAAATTTCTTCGCATCTTCTTTCAGTTCATTAATGATCAAGGCTTTTAATGATTCAGGATTCGCCAATTGTTCACGAATAATGGCAGCTTTGGCTTCCAATTCTTCTTGTTCACGGCGCATTTCCATTTCTTCAAGTTTTGCCAAATGACGTAACTTGAGTTCTAAAATCGCTTCGGCTTGAATTTCATCGATATTAAAATGCGTCATCAACACCGGTTTAGGCTGATCTTCTTCGCGAATAATACGAATCACTTCATCAATATTCAGATAGGCAATGATCAAGCCTGCAAGTATATGTAACCGTTTTTCAATTTTATTCAGATGATAAGTCAAACGACGTGTCACGGTATTTTTACGGATTTCGATCCATTCCAACAAAATACGGCGGATCGATTTCACTTGCGGACGACCGTCAGCGCCAATCATGTTCATATTGACACGATAGCTCGACTCTAAGTCAGTGGTTGCAAATAAATGACTCATCACCGATTCAGCATCAATACGATTCGAGCGCAGGACAATCACTAAACGTGTTGGGTTTTTATGATCTGACTCATCACGTAAATCCGTGACCAATGGCAACTTCTTCGCCTGCATTTGATCTGCAATCTGCGTGATCACTTTTGAACCTGAAACCTGATACGGCAGCTCCGTAATCACGATTTCATTTTTCTCAATGCTGTACACCGCACGAGTTCGATAACTACCGCGACCCGTGGTTTGTATTTTGAGTAATTCTTCTGGAGAGGTAATAATTTCCGCACGTGTCGGCAAATCAGGTGCAGGAATATATTCTGCGACTTTCTCATCGGTTAAGTTTGGATTGCGAATTAAGGCGATGGTGCCCTTCACCACTTCACGTAAGTTATGCGGTGGAATATCCGTTGCCATACCCACAGCAATACCCGTTGTGCCGTTGAGTAAAATATTCGGAACACGTGCCGGTAAATTCACTGGCTCTTTCATCGAACCATCAAAGTTATCCTGCCAATCACAGGTTCCTTGTCCTAACTCAGACAATAATAAATCACTATACGCAGACAGTTTTGCTTCGGTATATCGCATCGCTGCGAAGGATTTCGGATCATCTGGTGAGCCCCAGTTTCCCTGACCTTCAATAAATGGATAGCGATAACTAAACGGCTGCGCCATGAGGACCATGGCTTCATAACAAGCTAAGTCACCGTGAGGATGGTATTTACCCAGTACATCACCAACCGTACGTGCAGATTTTTTTGGCTTACCCGTTGGCTTTAACCCGAGCTCGCTCATCGCATAAACGATACGACGCTGAACGGGTTTTAAACCATCACTGATATGTGGCAATGCACGATCCATAATCACGTACATGGCGTAGTTGAGATATGCTTGTTCGGTAAATTCTGCTACGGAACGGTTTTCTGTCGCATGATGCGCAAGGCTTGTCATAACAACCTGTAATCCTAAATTGTTCGTTCTTTATTGGGTTCTTATGCTATGTCGCAGGTGTCCCCTATACAAGGGGATGATCTAACACTCTGCGACAAATTGTGTCTTATGGCGTAAAAATATCCATTTTATTCACCATGATCAACTAAAAATTCAACAGTCTTTATAGACCGATGGATTCTAAAGTTTTGCCCTTAGTTTCTTCACCTAAAACCAAAATCACCACGGCAACTGCAATTAAGACTGCTGTAAACATCATAAAGACATAGCTAAAACCATGATCCATATCCATCATATGTGTCACGGCAAAAGGTGCTGCAATGCCCCCAATCCGACCAATGGCACCCGCCCAGCCCGAACCAAAGGCACGAATATTGGCCGGATATTGTTCTGGTGTATAGGTATAAAGTACGCCCCAAGCACCGAGATTAAAGAAGGACATTAAACAGCCCCAAATCACAATCTCTGTCACACTGCCAGACTGACCGAAGAAATATGCCGAAATGGCACACATCCCAATGAAGCCCGCCAAAGTAGCTTTACGACCCAATTTTTCGACCAACCATGCCGCTGCAATATAACCCGGCAATTGTGCCAAAATCATGACCAAGACATATTCAAAGGATTGAACAATGGTGTAGCCTTCTTTGACCAATAAACTTGGTAACCACGTAAAAATACCGTAGTAAGAAAAAACGATACCGAACCAAATGAGCCAAAGCATTAAAGTACGACGTGCAAAAATGCCTGACCAAAGCTGTGAAAAACTGATGTTGTGCTTTTCTGCAACTGGTTTGACTTCAAAGATTTCAACAACTTCTACACCACATTTGGCTTCAATCTTTTTCACCAATGCATGTGCTTCATCAAAACGTCCACGGTTGATTAAATAAGGCACCGATTCGGGCACCATTTTCCAAATCACGATCGCATATAACGCAGGAATACCGCCAATCAGGAACGCTGCATGCCAACCAAAATCAGGAATAATAAAGCGTGAGACCAACGCTGCAACCAACCAGCCCAGTCCCCAAAAACTTTCTAGTAAGACAATAAAACGGCCACGCACATGCGCTGGAATATATTCACTGACCAAAGTCACCGCGACTGGGAGTTGTCCACCTAAACCTAAGCCGACAATAAAACGAAATACCAACAACCAAGTTAGATTAGGTGCAAACGCACATGCAGCGGTGGCTAAGCTATAAATCACCAATGTCCATGCAAAGACTGTTTTTCGGCCGAAGCGATCTGCCAGTCCTCCAGAAAACACCGCGCCGATCGCCATCCCAACAAAACCAATCGAAACCACCCAACTTTTATCATTTGGCGTCATGGCCCAATCTTCAGCCATTTTCGCTAAGATAAAGGAAATGAGTCCCGTATCCATGGCATCAAACATCCAGCCAAGGCCAATAACCCAAAGTAAAGTGTAGTGAAACTTACCGATGGGTAAGCGTTGTATACGTGAGACTAAGTCCATAACAAGATCTCTGAACTGGTGGAAGGATGAACACTGCTTTCCCAACAGGATGTATGATTTTGCGTTTTTTAGTATAGATCCATGCAAAAGACCGACCATTGATCCGTCTTTTCAGCATTTTAATGTGATGTTATAGCAACGCGGCTATGACAAATCTTTTGAAGATACCGACTGATCATCATCATCTTTATAAATAAATTTAGGCATTTCTAAGCCAAAGTAAATGGCGATCAGACGTAAGGTGAAACCGAAAATGAGCGTCGCAATGACGGTCAATTCTAGCGATAAGCCAATCTCAATGCAGAGCCAATAACAAATCACGGACACAAAAGAAATACTGGCATAAAGTTCACGACGGAACACCAGCGGGACATCGTTACAAAGGATGTCTCGTAAAATACCGCCAGAGACGCCCGTTAGTACCCCTGCTACCGCAGAAACCACAAAACCATGTCCCATTTCTAAAGCGATTTGACAGCCAATAATGGTAAAGCCAATGAGACCAAGGGCATCGAGAACTAAGAAGATATTACGAAGATGACGCATCCACTTTGCAATCAGGATGGTGACAAATGCAGCAAAGCAGGTCAGCATGAGGTATTCGGGATGCTTAACCCATGTCAGTGGATAGTGCCCAAGTAGCACATCACGAACCGAACCGCCCCCCAGTGCCGTGACACAGGCAATCAATGTTACCCCAAACCAGTCCATACTCCGCCGACCCGCAGACAATGCACCTGTCATTGCTTCTGCCGTGATTGCGATAATATAAATAACGGTAAGTAACATCGCCCTTCTTCCACTGAGGGTTGAGATGCGCGCTATTCTAAGCTAAATCTGCTCAAATGTTATAAAAATTGCGCACAACATTGTTTAAATTTTCGTCCAGAACCACAAATACAGGGCTGCTTCATGGTGATTTGCATCTCTGTGGTCGGATCAAGGAAATACCAGCGCTGCTCGAACTTCACAAAGTGTGAAATTTCATGATGTACCTGCGCTTGCTGCCCATCGTGATAATGGGCTTTAAATTCAACTTGAGCATGGTTTTTATCGAGTTTTTCTTGAGCCTGTACCACCTCAAGTTTTAACCACTGATTGGCCTGACTCCACGCTGCAATGGCACTGACATCCAAGGCTTGCTGCTGTCCAAACGCAGTTGTTTGTACAATATAATCAATCTTATGCAGTGCAAAAGCACTATAACGTGAACGCATCAACTGCTCTGCAGTCTGTGCATTTTCACGCCCCGTATGTAAGGGCTGACAACAGCTACCATATTCACCTTTGCCACACGGACACTGGACTTGTGACATGTTTGTTTCCATAAAAAAATAGCCTGACAATGCAGGCTATTTTAACGGATCTTTCCACACAATTTTCATCAGTAGATCCGTATCGATTCAAATAAAAGAATGATACACGGTAAGGTCATCCGCAAGTGTTTGAGACAGGACTACTTCTAATCAAAAATGTTTTTGCAATGCTTTGAATAATTTGACGGTAGTGAACGAGTTTTGCGGATGACAATGGTTTTGGGTACTTTTGCCGAAACAAAAGTACCTCCAGCCGAAGGCTAATCCCTTTATTTAAACCCTAGATGTAAGACTCCGTCGAATAGACTTAAAAATCATTTTAAAAATGCGTAATTACTTTTACGTGCGTAACATCAGTGATCTATATAGATTACCCCCCGATACGCAACTTAATCTTCAGTTGGCATGGGAATGACATGCACTTTTTCGATCTTATGACCATCCATTGTGACCACTTCAAAGATGTGTTCATCCGCTTTGAATTTTTCACCATTGGCTGGTAAACGGCCCAAATGAAATAAGATATATCCGGACAATGTCGAATACTGTTCAGCATCATCCACCAAGTCACGACCCAACAATAAAGACACATGACGAATGTCAGTTGAGCCATCGAGTAACAATGAACCATCATCGAGACTTTCTGCTGCTGTCTCCGGTTCATCTTCATCGGGAAACTCACCAGCAATCGCTTCTAAGACATCAATTGGTGTTGCAATCCCTTCAATTGAACCGTATTCGTTCAACACCAAGGCCATTTGCAACGGCGCTTGACGCAGTTGTTCCATCACCATCAAGACTTGTGCATTTTCATGCACCACTACAGGCTCACGGAGATGCTTTTCAAAATCAAGTACGCCTGTTTCAATATAGTCATTCATGACTTTATGAGTCAGTACCGCACCCGCGATATTGTCTAACTCGCCGTGTGCCACAATCAAACGTGAATGCGTGGTACTGAGTAATTGAGCACGAATCGCCTCAGGCGCTTCATCCAAGTCAATCCATTCTAGTTCAGGACGAGGTGTCATCACTGACTTCACTGGACGTTCAGATAAACCCAGTACCCCTTGTACCATGACACTGTGGTAAACCCCGTTGTCTTCATCAAAGACTTCATCGGCAAAGGCACGTGTTGCAAGCACATCTTCATTTTCATTTTGATTGTCTGCAACATTTCTCCCACCAAGCATACGCATCACCGCTGAGGCTGTGCGATAACGTAAGTCTGTGGTTGTCACCATTTTTTCCTGATTATGACGCATGGTTTGGTTCAAAAACTCAATCAGTACGGAGAAACCAATGGCTGCATATAAGTAGCCTTTTGGAATATGGAAACCAAAGCCTTCGACTAAGAGCGAGAAACCGATCATCATCAAGAAACACAGGCACAGAATCACTACCGTTGGATGACGGTTCACGAAGTTCATCAGAGGCTTAGATGCCCACAGCATGATGCCGACAGCAATAATGACCGCAATCATCATGACTGACAGGTGTTTCACCATCCCGACAGCGGTAATCACGCTGTCGAGCGAGAACACAGCATCGAGCACCACAATCTGCACAATCACCATCCAAAACGTCGCATGCACAGGATTTTCTTCCTTGAGCATAGGCTTGTTTTCAAGACGTTCACGCAGTTCCATGGTGCCTTTAAATAGCAAGAACACCCCACCAAACAGTAAGATTAGGTCTCGACCGGAGAATGGATGGTCGAAAATATGGAACAGTGGATTGGTTAGAGTCACCACCCATGCAATTGAGGCCAGTAAGACCAATCGCATACACAGTGCAAGCAATAAGCCGACAATCCGTGCGGTATTACGCTGTTCTGGCGGTAATTTTTCCGCAAGAATCGCAATAAAAACCAGGTTATCGATACCTAAAACAATCTCAAGCACCACCAGTGTCAATAAACCCACCCATGCAGAAGGATCGGACATCCATTCAAAGATCATGGTTGTATCTCCTGAATGTTATTCACACGTGGATCATGCTGATTTGAAGATGATATGCATTGGACATGCGCAAACGCTTTTAATGGCGTTCTTTCTAATATTTTGATGTGTGCTGAGTGACAACAACCACTACCCATGACGGTTCTTTAGCTTGAAATGAAGTTTTAAGTATAGCAAGTTAAGGTAAAAATTCACCCTTTTTTACCAAAGTACAATCTCAGTATGGAAGAATTTAAACCCAGTGATGACATTAAATTGTCATATTTAGCTGCCAATGTAGTGTCATAAAAAATAACATGCTAAGGTAAAATTAAAACGTAATGAATAGCGGATTAAAAATGACAGAAAAACGTGGTAATCCTTCTCCTGCTACAACACAACCTTTAATCGCACTGTATTGCGGCTCCCGCTCTGGAAACAATCAAATTTATCAAGAAAAAGCCATCGCGTTGGCGCAAGGCTTGGCTGAACATGGTTTTGGTCTGGTCTATGGTGGCGCCAGTATTGGCCTGATGGGTCAAGTCGCTGACGCTGTGGTCGAACATGGCGGCGAAGCCGTTGGTGTGATTCCTGAGTTTATGTTGGATTATGAAATTGCACATAATCATTTGACTGAATTACACGTCGTGCGCAGTATGCATGAGCGTAAAGCCATGATGGCAGAACGTGCCAGTGCCTTTGTTGCCCTGCCCGGTGGTCTCGGCACATTCGAAGAAATTTTAGAAATCGCCACTTGGGGACAGTTGAATCAACACCAAAAGCCGATGATGCTTTATAACGTCAATGGCTTCTATGATGCACTGATTGCACAATTAGACCATGCGGTCGCTGAAGGTTTCTTGCCGCCGCAGCATCGTGCCAAACTGATCGTATGTAATTCTTCGAAGCAGATCTTTAGTGCACTGAAAAATTTAGATTGCCCGAAAAATTTCGTGGTTTAACTGTAT
Source organism: Acinetobacter sp. YH12049 (assembly GCF_013419875.1). Lineage (NCBI taxonomy): Bacteria > Pseudomonadati > Pseudomonadota > Gammaproteobacteria > Moraxellales > Moraxellaceae > Acinetobacter > Acinetobacter sp. YH12049. The sequence goes on from NZ_VOZH01000007.1 coordinate 100,974, forward strand.
TTTAGATGTCAAAAAGGGGAATAAATTATTCCCCTTTTTTTATTGCTCGATGTCCTAATTCAAATCGAGATCGTGCCGACTTAACCCGACACCACACGATAGAACCATGGCAATGTTGTCGCTAAGAAAATACTCATCAATAAACCAAGCATCAACTTCATCGCATCTTTGCTGACATTTCGTGAAGTTCGATATTTATTCACTTCATGTAAATGCATGGACATGGCAAATTCACGTCCTGCAAGTAAGCCCAAGAACACCCAAGTGGTACTCATTGGAATATTACTCCACTCTTTGAACACCAATAAAATCAAGGCATACATAAAGTCGATAATGGTTGCCGAGCGGATATCAGCCACACCCGTTTTGGTGTCGATAATGCCCTGAATCGCCCCACCACGTTGGTACAAAATGATCCCAAGCAGTACGATAAACACCACAATTGCAAAAATCAGGAACTCCAGCGGCACCTGACGAGGGACGTAGACAAAAATATTGGCCAAATCCTGAATCAGCCACTGACTCCATAAAAATGCCGTCGAAACCCACTGTAGTCCCACCCAAATATTCGAGGGTGTTTCATCACGTGTTTTACTGAAATAAACCGAGATGCCTTTAATCACAAAACGATAAACAATAATCGCAACAACAAAAGCTACCGCATAACCCATCATGGACTTGGTTAACATCGAGCCAAGACTACTCGGAGAGAAAATCGTTAACACTAAGAATGTGGTGCTGACCGGGATTCCGTAGCGAGTCAAAATGATCAGTAAGATCGGTGGCACAATATAGAGCCACGTGACCCCTTCTGCGGGAAATGGAATCGTTTCTAAACGACCATAAGATGCATCCCCCACGCCAGAACTGTACCAACCATAAACCAATACAATGGCTAGAATACTGCTGACATAGATCCACAACAGCCACCAAGGGCGATGCGCATTGGATGAAATAAAGGTTCCCAATGTCTGTGGCACATCATTACCGACAATAGAATAGGCCGCGAGACAGAAGCCTATGACCATCAGAATTTCGATTGTCATAAAAACAAAACACCTTTGCCATAAAGAAAAAGCCCTCCAATAAATGAAGGACTTGAGCGCATTATGACAGTTTATCTGGCGTTCATACAATTTCGTGCCGTGCTTTTCTCGACACTAAAATAAAAACCTCAAATAAAACAATTGCTTTAAACTTTAATTATTTCAATTTAATCTGATAAACCGCCGTGCTACCGCTCACTTCATTTCCAACCACCAACAAAGGTTGAGCATTAGGTGAATCTTTGGCCGCAATAAAAATCAGACCTTCGGGCCCTAAATCGCCCTGCTTAGTTATATCGGTTTGCGCAATATCCCGTGTATTAAAATACTGAACAAATTTCGCCTGTTGCGGCTGTGTGATGTCATACACCATGATCCCGCTAGCTCGCTCTAGTCCGATAAAAGCATAGGTTTTTTGACCAATTTTACCCAGTGTGATGCCTTCAGGTTCAGGGCCTTTATTGTCACTGCGGTCATCAAATTTAAAGGCTTCATGATTACTATTAAATTGGGCTGGGAACAATTCAGCAATTTTGCGTTCGAACTCACTGCCCGAATCCCAAACAATTTTTCGACTGATTGGATCGACGATACTGAACGAGCGCCCACCATAGGTATACAGTTTGTCATAAACCAACTTACCGTCTTCCAATACAGGTTTTCCGGCAGCATCACGTTTAAAACCTTGTGTCCAACTGATGGTTAAACGGCCAATCTGTGCATCTTTGATCAAGTTATCCGCACAAATTTCTGTCGACGCTGTGGTGGTACAAGCTTTAAAGACGCTCGGATCGAGTTTTGCACCAACGACACCAGGCACCAAATGACGTAAATGGGCTGCATAATCCCCTTTTGCATCAAAACCGGCTTTTTTAAACAGATGCTTAACTCGAATTTCTTCGGTATAGCCTTGGCTTAAATCATCGCCCGTAAAATACTGCGTTTCGTCTTTTAACCACTCTCGGGCATCGCCTTCATTGGCAGTGACCAAATAACTTTTTCCATCCGCTTGATAATGTGCAATGGCATCAGGCATATACATACCATACAGCTCAGGCCATGCCTGAATATTGATCATCCCTGCATCTTTTGCACAGCTCTCGACCTGACGGCCTACGCTGTCCGTCGCACCAACCACACAATCACGATCACTGCCATCGAGTGCATTTTCAGGCAAGCTGTGATCTTTATAGCCCATCGGAAAGATATCAATAAATTCCGCTTTCACTAGATCGAGCACGGCAATCGCATTGTTCTCTTGTAAGCTCACCCATGCCGTTTGACCATCTTGGCTCACCGCAATGTACTCAGGTTCTAGGTCTTGAGCCACACTCGTGGTTTGTACACCTTGCGTCTTCACATCGGCATATTGTGCGGTGTCGGGTCCAAAAATGCGAACGCCAGCATCAATTAGCTCTTGTTTACGAGCATTCCACGCACGGAAATCCACCAATTTCGCCGTTGGCTTTTCAATCTGAGTTAGATCAATAATACTGACTGAACCTTCAGGGTCGACTGCATAACCTTCATTTGGTTCGCCTTCATTAGCGACCAATACTTTTTTGCCATCTGGGCTAAAGGTCAGCATGTCTGGCAAAGCCCCAACCTCGACCTGACTGATAAAACTTAAATCTTGTGCTTTAAAAAAGGCCACGATGCCCGGCTGCGTTTTATCGGCCGCTTGCACCGCGAGTGCCACGATGCCATTGTGTACAGCAACGCTGTTCACCTCAGAATCGGCCAAATATTTTTTAGCATCTAAAGATTGTAAATATGTAGGCTGTGCTGGTTGTTTTAAATCCAGTACATCAACCACACCAGCTTTGGCATTGACCACAAATACGCGCTGACTTTGAGCATCATAAGCAGGAATTTCTGCTGCACTCGCGCCAAAAATACCCGATTCATAACGCCCAATCTGTTCCAACACGATAGTGTTTGGCGTGACTTCTTCGACCACTGGAGGAGGTGTTTGCACTTGCGCATCATCATTGCTGTCATTACACGCCACTAGCCCCACAGACAACATGGCACACATCAGCGCCGAAATTTGTAGTTTCATGTTTTCATTCGTCTTTTATTTAAATATGACCAATTTATAAACATTAGGTTGCATAGAGATGAAACTTTCATTGCATTTTTCTTGCAATTTTTTGGCTCAATTATGCAAAGCTTTTACTACATCCGAATGGCAATATTCATTTAAACTGTTTAAAAATCTCAGCTTTATTGACTTATGAATAGCACGCCAACGCATCAGGCTTTACAACCCGAATTTAGACTTCTAGTGCTATTGGTCTCTATTGGCTTTTTTATGCAAGGGCTGGATACGACCATCGTCAATACAGCAATCCCAGCGATGGCAAGAAGTTTGGGCGAAGACCCGCTACAAATGCATAGTGTGGTCGTGGCCTATGTCTTGTCCGTTGCGGCGTGTATTCCTTTAAGTGGTTGGTTGGCCGATCGTTTTGGTGTACGAAATACGTATTTCACAGCCATTATTATTTTTACGTTAGCATCGCTAGGCTGCGGCATGGCCAATAGCCTGAATGAGCTGCTGGTTTATCGGGTAATTCAAGGTATAGGTGGCGCATTACTGCTGCCTGTTGGGCGTTTGGCGATGCTCAAAGTGATTCCTCGGACACAGTTTTTATCGGCTATGAGTCTGATGAGCCTTGCTGGTTTAATGGGCCCCTTAATTGGTCCTACCCTTGGCGGTTGGATGGTGGAAGTCGCAACATGGCATTGGATCTTTTTAATAAACATTCCAATGGGACTGTTAGGAGTACTTATTACCTTTAAAGCCATGCCCAATGTGACCGAACCGAGCGTACAACGCTTCGACTTTATGGGTTTTTTCTTATTGGTCATCGCCATGGTGGGTTTATCGTTAGGCATTGAAAACTTTGCTAGCCCGCATCTGCCGCTATGGTGGAGCCTGCTATTAGTCGCTGCGGGGATCATCGCCAGTTTGATCTATGCCTTTCATGCACATACCCACGCCAATGCGCTGTTTCGCAGTAAATTATTTCAAAATCGGATCTATGCCATCGGCATTATCGGCAACTTCTTTGCCCGCCTTGGCGGCAATGCCATGCCATTTTTGATTCCCTTAATGCTACAAGTGGCTTTTGGCTTTGAGCCATTTATCACAGGGTTATTGATGATACCGACTGTACTCGGCTCATTGGCATCTAAACCGATTATTCGTCAAATTATTCAACGCTTTGGCTATCGCAAAGTGTTATTGGTAAATACCTTCTTGGTCGGCGCTTGTATTTGCAGTTTTGCGCTCTCTACGGCTGAGACCCCCACGTGGTTACGTGCCTTACACTTTTTTATTTTTGGTATTTTAAATTCGCTGCAATTCGTTTCGATGAATACCTTAACCCTCAAAGATTTACCCCAACAAGATGCCAGCAGTGGCAACAGTTTCTTGTCGATGATTATGATGGTGTCGATGAGTATCGGTGTGGCTTTGGCTGGGACTTTAGTCAACGTGTTTACGGCCTATTATGATGGTGCTGCACAAATCGAAACAGCATTCCATAGCACCTTGATTTTACTCGGCTGCATTAACCTGATTACCGCAGCGATTTTTTGGCAGATTCCTAAACATGTGGATGTCTAAATCCGTGTCATCGGGCAAATCTATGACAGTTCAGCCATTAAAGGGTTATGATAAAAGAGATACTTGGATACATTTTCATGCCTAAAAAAGCCAAATCACGTACCACAAAAAGTTCACTCAAAAAATACAGCCCGATTATTGCACTCAGCGCTATCAGCGGCGTCTTGGTGGTGGCAGGACTGGGTTATTTAGCCGTTATGCCGCATCGCCCTGCATCTGCAGAAGAATATCCCGTCAAAGGTTTTGATGTTTCCCATCATCAAAAAGATATTCAATGGTCAAAAATTTCACCTAAAAAATACCAATTCGTTTATCTCAAAGCCACAGAAGGTGGTGATTTTAAAGATCGGAAATTTCAAGATAACTGGCTGCAAGCGCGGGAAAACGGCTTTTTAGTTGGGGCCTATCATTTTTACCGTCTGTGCCGTGATGGCAGGATTCAGGCAGAAAATTTTATTGCTTCCGTGCCGAAAAAAGCCGATGCCCTTCCCCCAGTGATTGATTTGGAATATGACACCAACTGCATTAACACCTACAGCAAAGAGCAGTTACTCAAAGAAATCACTTATATGCATGATCGCTTGCACCACCATTATGGCAAACAACCGATTTTTTATACCTCGAAGTCTTTTTATAATATTGTCTTAGCTGGCGAGTTTAAACAGACGCCGCTGTGGGTCCGTGAATATAAAGGCCCACCCGATCTAAAAAACAATCCGAAATGGCTGATTTGGCAACATACCAATCAAGGACAAATTCAAGGTATCTCGACCACTGTCGATTTAAATGTATTTTCAGGTGATGCCAAGGCATGGACTGATTTTTTAGACAAAAATGGCGTTTCCCCGATCAAACCCCGTTGATTTATTCTCCGACTCAGGACAACATCGAAGCAAATAATCCATGAAAACTGAGTCGCAGGATGCGTATTTTAAAAACTTTTCTTATTATATTTTCAGTCTTTATGATCCTCGCCATCGGGATATTGGCATATTTGATCCAACCTTCAGGGACCTTGGCAGCGTTTAAAACGTGGCATTATCAACATCCCGCACAAAGCACTACAGATACTCACTCAGCGGCGCCCTATCACGTCAAATTCTTTGGCGTTTCCACCTTACTTTTTGACGATGGCCAAGAGCAAATCCTCATCGATGGCTTCTTTACTCGTCCATCGCTTAGTCAGACCATATTCACTCAGATTCAAAGTGATCAGCCTTTATTAAAAAGCTATATCGACCAATACGACTTAAAACGTACACGTGCTATTTTCGTGACTCATTCACATTATGATCATGCGCTCGATATTCCAATGTTGGCCCACCAACTCCCCAAGGCCATGATTGTCGGCTCTAAAAGCACCTTAAATATCGCACGGGCGATGCCAATCAATGAATCACAACTACACGAAGTTCAAGCTTGGCAACCGATGCAAATCGGTAAATTCACCATTACTGCGATCCCCGCGCAACATACTCCGCCAACGGCCGTTAATGATGATTTGGGGGAACAAATTTCACAGCCATTGCAACTCCCTGCACATTTTAGTCAGTTTAAAGAAGGTGGATCATATGACTATCTCATCCAACATGGGCCGCATTACAGTTTAGTCAAAGCCAGTACAGGTGCTGTGCCCAAACTGTTGCAAAAACTAAAAGTCGATACCTTATTTTTAGGCATCGCCCAGCTTTCCAAGCAAACGGCAGCATTTCAACAGCAATATTTCAAAGAAACCTTAGCGACTCTTCAACCCAGCACCGTGATTCCAATTCATTGGGATAATTTTTTCAAACCACTGAATCCAGAGCTCGAATTTTTGCCCCGCTTTGCCGATGACACCCCTCAAAGCCTAAATCTATTAATACAGTCGGCAGCAACTCAAAACACCAAGGTGGTTTTACTCAGTCAACCTGTGTCGTTCGAGTTAAAAAATTGAGGAAAGCGATGGATTGACTGTGCGATACTGACATTCAATTTTTAGGCACTGATCTAACTAGGCATGAGGAAAATCATACATATCGACATGGATGCATTTTTTGCATCTGTAGAGCTGCGGGAACGTCCAGAACTCAAGCAGCTTCCTGTTGTTGTGTCTTCACATCACCCTCGTGCAGTCATCTGTGCCGCGTCCTATCCTGCACGTGAGTTTGGTTTACGCTCTGCAATGTCGATGGCACAGGCCCGTAAACTCTGCCCACAGGTCGTGGTGATTGAACCTAATTTTGAAAAATATCGTGCCGTTTCGGCACAAATTCATGCCATTTTTCAACGCTATACGTCGCAGATTGAACCACTATCTTTAGACGAAGCTTATTTGGACGTCACAGAAAATTTACAACACATCCCGAGCGCCACCGAAGTCGCTATGCGAATTCAGGCAGAGATTTTACAAAGCACTGGTTTAACTGCCTCCGCAGGTGTCGCGCCCAACAAATTTTTGGCTAAAGTCGCTTCTGATTGGAACAAACCCAATGGCATTTGTATTATCAAACCTTCACAAGTTCTGCATTTCATCCATGACTTGGCACTGAAAAAAATTCCTGGCGTGGGAAAAGTCACTCAAGAAAAATTAAAAGCCATGCAACTCAATACATTAGGTGATTTACAACAAATTGAAGAAGCCGTTCTGATTCATCATTTCGGTAAATATGGACGGCAACTCTATCTGTATGCACAAGGCATTGATGAACGACCGGTCCAATCTAGCCGCGAGCGTCAACAGATTTCCAAAGAAACCACTTTTGATGATGATCTCACCCTGAGCCAATGTCGGCCCTATTGGCCCAAACTGATTGACCAAGTTTGGTCTAGTTTAGAAAAAAAGCAGTTAAGCGCACGTGGTGTATCGGCCAAATTAAAACTGAAGAATTTCCAAGTGCTACAGCACAGTAAGAGTTTTAAAACGTCACTGAATCATCGTGAAGACCTTGCGCAGGTGTTACAGCAATTACTGCATGAAATGCATATTTCTGAGGAAGATCAATTTCGCCTGATTGGCGTAGGGGTCTATCAATTAAGTGCGCAAAACCAAGAAGCACAACTTTCGCTGCTCTAAAAACTTCAAGAAGATCGTATTTGCTTAAGATTTAGGCAGAAGAACAAAATTAAAGCAATTAGCTATTCACAAAGCCTAAAATTAGAGTACTCTATCAGCGCACTACATTATCCGTGTATGCGCTGAGATGCTGAAAATCACCTTTACTTTCAGCATGCTGTCCTGTGATTGGCGTGACGATCAAATCCGAATATTACAGGGCAACTCTGTTGTCAATCATGGAATACCCCGCTGTATGCCTTCTGAAAAATCTGCTCCAAATCCTCAAAATATTTCACAAAATCAAGAACAACGCGCTCGTAAAGCCGCATTAAGTAGCTTCATTGGTGCCGTAGTCGATTGGTACGATTTTTTACTTTATGGCATTGTTGCCGCACTCATTTTCAAAGATCAGTTTTTCCCCAGTATTGGCAACAATATGGGCACACTTGCTGCCTTGGCGACCTTTGGCGTTGGCTTCTTGTTCCGCCCCTTAGGCGGCATTGTGTTTGGACATTTTGGTGACAAGCTGGGTCGTAAGAAAATGTTGGTGCTCACCGTCATCCTGATGGGTATTTCGACGGTCGGCATTGGTTTATTACCCAATTTTGCGGCCATCGGTTGGTGGGCCCCGATCCTGCTCGTGACACTTCGAGCAATACAGGGTTTTGCGGTTGGTGGAGAATGGGGCGGCGCTGCCCTGATGGCTGTAGAAAATGCCCCGAAAGGCAAAAAAGCCTTTTACAGCAGTGGTGTACAAATTGGCTATGGCGTAGGACTTGTTCTTGCAACAGGCGCTGTGTCTTTGATTATTGCCACTTTGGGCGAAGATGCTTTTGCTGATTGGGCATGGCGAATTCCCTTTATTGCCAGTATTATCTTGCTGGCTATCGCGATGTGGATTCGACGTGATCAAGACGAATCACAAGAATTCGTCGACAATGTGGTCAAAGCTCAACAAACGCTACAAAAATTACCGATTCTGCAAGCGATTAGCCAACACCCAAAAGCCTTTTTCTACATTATTGCGCTGCGCCTGACCGAGTTACTCACCATGTATTTGGTGACGAACTTTGCACTGAATTATTCCACCGCTCAATTGGGCATGGACAAACAGTTCTTCCTCAATATCACCTTAATGGTTGGTGCCATTAGCTGCTTCAGCATTCCCCTCTTTGCGTGGCTAGCAGATCGATTTGATCATCGTAAAATGTGTGTTCTGGGTGGATTGATTGGTGCGCTTTCTGCCTTTCCATTCTTCATGGCCCTTGATGCTCAAAATACTTGGCTGATTATTGTCGGTGCAATTTTCCTTGCCAATATTGCCCATGATATGGTGGTGAGTGTACACCAGCCGATTTTTACCTCCTTGTTTGGTACCGCCTATCGCTACAGTGGCGCAGGTGTCGGCTATCAAGTGGCCAGTATTATCGGTGGTGGCTTTACCCCAATGATTGCAGCAGCTTTGGTGATTTGGGGTGATGGTTCATGGCATTATGTGGCAATTTACCTTGCTGTCGGCTGTTTATTGACGGCCTTAGTTGCAGCTACAATGCCTAAAACTCAAGATTAAGTGACCTTTTTGCTTTCAGGATATTCCGCATGACCATCCAACGCCTGCATGTTTCAAAACGCTTTTCCGAAATCGCTATTTCAGGTCAATTGGTCCATTTAGCAGGTCAATTGGCAACAGACCTTGATTTAGACATCAAAGGACAAACACAGCAAACATTTGAGCTTATTGATCAGTTCCTTGCAGATGCCGGTACAGATAAAAGCCAGATTATGTCAGTGACCATTTATCTGAAAGATATTGAACAGGATTATGCAGCATTTAATGAAGTATGGGATGCGTGGGTGTCAGACATTGAAGCATTACCCAGAACTTGTGTTGAAGCCAAATTATACGACCCGCGTGTACTGGTAGAATTAACCGTCGTAGCCGTTAAGCCTGAATAATCATTAAGCCTAAATAACCATTAAAAAAAAGCATGTCTAAAGACACGCTTTTTTTTGCAAAAGGCTTTGCTCTTTGAATCCCTAAGATCCAATAATTTTGATCTTTTTACGTTCCAAATCTGAATATAAATGATATTTTTTCAAATCATTAACCGGTACAAATGGCGCTTGTACACGCTGCTCATTTAAGAAATCTTCGCGTAATTGAACGTACTCAGGCACATCATCATAACGAATGACACGATAGCCTGCCAAAGCGAGCAAAGCATCTTGATATTGCGACTGCTGCATCCGTTTGAGTACCATTGGATCATCTAAAGCGACGATCGCTAAGATTTGGTGCTGTTCATCGAGGACAACAAAGTCCGCCACCATATTTCGATACTTGTTCCGCGTCCGATAATATTTCGTGGTCAACAGTGCATCAAAAGACACATGCGCAAGGATTGTATGCTTAGGCAAAATTTCTTTTAAACGCGTGTAGGTTAATTGCTCATTAATGTTGAAAATAGCACGTTGTTTCAATGCGCTATCTTGTTGCTTAGAATCACCTTCTAAACTTTTCCAAGCCATTATGAGCACACAGAAGAGTAAAATACTCCCTATTACTATGTATATAGTCATCTCATAATCCTTTATATTTCTTATATTTTTGGTTTTTGACATACTTCTTATGAATACGAAGTATACAACCAGTATTATTTTTTTAATTTCCTATTAAAAAAAATAACTCTAACTTTCACACAATACGTATTTAAACTGACAAAAAGTTGCAAACTTAAAGCGTCAAACATCACATGCCACTTCGTTCAGAGTAATAGCATCCATTGCTATATATTGATACTTTAGATCATTCGCTAAAACGACAGCAAGTGCATTTCCTCTCACTGTCTGACAATTCCGATAAGCTGTCAAATTTTGCTCGTATTTCATTGAGATAACCGACGCACATATGGCATTGAGCTTGTAACAACATATAAAAATGCAAACTGTCTGATGCTGCCGAGCATATCAGCCATAAAAAAAGACACCGAAGTGTCTTTTTTTATTTCATCATTTTAAGCGCGTGATTTAGGCTTCGATTTTCCTTTGGGTTTCGAACCGCCAAAAGGTTTTTTCGCTTCACCCGTTTCACGCGGCGGCAGACCAGTATGCTGCGTCAAGATTTGACCGCGCTCAGGACGCTTCTTGGTATTTGAAGGACGCGATTGAGCAGCCTTCGTCCGATTACCTTGTTCGCCTGTACGTTTTTGTGAATCACCCGCAATGCTTGAGTTCTTTTTACGTGCAGATTGGTATTGGCCCTCAGCACTACCCGCAGGCTGATACGTCGGAATCAAATGCTGTTTTGAGTTCCCGATCAGATCCTGACGCCCCATTTCTTTGAGCGCTTCACGTAGCAATGGCCAGTTGTTTGGATCATGATAACGCAAGAAGGCTTTATGCAAACGGCGGCGTTTTTCACCTTTCACGATATCGACATTTTCGGTATAACGCGCCACTTTAGCCAGCGGGTTTTTACCGGTGTAATACATGGTCGTTGCAGTCGCCATTGGTGATGGATAGAAGGTTTGCACCTGATCGGCACGGAAACCATTCTTCTTCAGCCAAATCGCTAAGTTCATCATGTCATAGTCCGTCGTACCCGGATGCGCTGCAATAAAGTAAGGAATGAGATACTGCTCTTTCCCTGCTTCCTTACTGAAACGATCAAACATTTGTTTGAAACGGTCATAGGTCCCGATCCCCGGTTTCATCATCTTCGATAATGGACCTTTTTCGGTATGTTCAGGCGCAATCTTCAGGTAACCGCCGACGTGATGTGTCACCAATTCTTTGACATATTCTGGGTTTAACACCGCAAGGTCATAGCGTAAACCAGAACCGATCAGAATCTTTTTAATCCCCGGCAATGAACGTGCTTTACGGTATAACTGCGTTAAAGGTGCATGATCGGTATGTAAGTTTTGACATACACCCGGGAATACACACGACGGCTTACGGCAGTTCTTTTCAATCTCAGGATCTTTACATGCCAAACGGTACATATTGGCCGTTGGGCCGCCTAAGTCAGAAATGATCCCAGTAAATCCCGGTGCGGTATCACGAATTTTTTCAACTTCACGCAAAATCGATTCTTCAGAACGGTTTTGAATGATACGCCCTTCATGCTCTGTAATTGAGCAGAAGGTACAGCCGCCAAAACAGCCACGCATAATGTTTACAGAGAACTTAATCATGTCAAAAGCAGGAAAACGCGCTTCACCATAAGCTGGATGCGGCAGACGTGCATACGGCAAGTCAAACACATAATCCATTTCCTCTGTAGTCAATGGAATCGGCGGTGGATTTAACCAGACATCACGTTCACCATGCTTTTGTACCATCGCGCGCGCATTGCCCGGATTGGTTTCCAAATGCAAAATACGGTTGGCATGTGCATACAGCACAGGATCATTCGCCACATCTTCATAGGCAGGCAAACGAATCACCGCCAATTCACGCGGCGGCAATTTATGCTTAATGGCTTTTGATGCAGGTTGCAGCTGCACGATTTGCGTGTCGGCGTCTAAATTATCGCCTTCACGAACAATCGGATTTGCTACCGCCTCTTTTTGGAAGCCCTGATATTGCGTAACGCTGTCTTTGCCTTTCTCGATTTCACAGCCTTCAAGGTCTTCAGTCATCACGTACGGGTTAATGATCGGATCGACACGGCCAATCGCATCGACATCATTTGATGCGATTTCAACAAACTTCGCTTTTGAAGCCCGGTTATTTTTATTCACAATAAATGCGGTACCGCGGACATCCGTAATCTCTTGGATTTTTTCACCACGGGCCAAACGATGCATGATTTCCGTGATTGAACGTTCACCATTACCATACATCAATAGGTCGGCTTTCGAGTCCATCAATACTGAACGGCGGACTTTATCTGACCAATAATCATAATGCGCAATACGGCGCAGCGAGGCTTCAATACCGCCCAATAATACAGGCACATCTGGATATGCTTCACGCACACGCTGGCAATATACCGTTGCTGCACGGTCTGGACGTTTATTCGGTTGATTATCTGGAGAATACGCATCATCCGAACGGATTTTACGGTCTGCCGTATAGCGGTTGATCATAGAATCCATGTTGCCGGCAGTCACGCCCCAAGCGATATTCGGCTTACCTAACACACGGAAAGCTTCAACATCTGTCCAATCCGGCTGTGCAATAATACCGACACGGAAGCCTTGCGCTTCTAAAGTACGACCAATAATGCCTGAGCAGAATGATGGATGGTCAATATAGGCATCACCGCAAACCAAAATAAAGTCGCAGCTATCCCAACCGAGTTGATCCATTTCTTCGCGTGACATCGGCAAAAATGGCGCAGGGTCAAAACAAGACGCCCAATATTTGTCGTAATCAAACAACGCTTTTGGCGCAGTCTGCATAGTATAAGCAGTAGACATGGCTAGCAATTCTCGGCTGGCAGATGGAATGATCTGAAAAAAGATCAAAGAAGATGAAAGCCGATCATTTTACCATGAATTCCATTCATCATGCTTGATTATAATTTATACAACAGCTACAGAATCATTGAATTGTTTTATATAGACATCAGATGTAATCGTGCTGTAGCACGACTATAAAACAAGATTTAAATAAATCATTTGTAACTTTGCTTTAGTTTAAATCAACCTAGAATGTGCCATGAGTTATCGCATTTTTATTCAACATTAAAGCCTGCGCCTGTTGAAATTGAATGTGCATTTCAGGTAAATATTTTTCAATATAAATCTTACGCTTATCTATACTGTCTTGAGTCATTAATGGTTTTACATCAAGCATTTGACGGCGTGTCGTTTCCTGCTGATATTTCTGCCAAAAACTCAATGCTGCATTTGGATCAAAACCCGCTTTCGACATCAGATCAAGTGCAAGGACATCTGCTTCCAGTTCAAATTTTGAAACTTTAGGCAAAAAAACAGCTTGCCCAGTCACACTACTGGCCGCAGTAGCAAGCGCGCCGATACCTGCAGTTGAAGAAATCATCGCCACCTGACTAGCAAACAGCAAGGAAATCTTCTCACGATGATGATCACGCAATGCATGTGCCATTTCATGCGCCATCACAAATGCCAATTCATCTTCAGTCAGCTTTAGACTCCAATACAAACCCGTGTTAATAACAATTTTCCCACTCGGGAAACCATGTGCATTTAAATCTTTATTGAGATTCCCACTGACTTGCCAATCCCATTGACTCGAACCATGGCGGTAAAACTCCGCATTTTGCTTGAGTTTATTTAAAATTTGATCCAATTTCGGATCTATGATCAAAAGTTGCTTGTCTTTCGCTTGATGAATAAATTGTTGATAGGTTCTATCCGCCTGTTTAGTTAATAACTTTTGAGGAACGATAAAAAACTGTTTACGCTCTGCACCTGCTGTCCCTAAATTCGTGGTATTTGCACAAGCTGAAATTAAGATAAAAACCAAAGCCATCATTAAAATAGTTATATTTTTCATAATCACCTTCAGTTTAAAACTAATGATGATCTATTTATATTTCCAACTAAAAATAAATGCAAAAACATTCATAAAATACACATAAACATTAAATATCAATGACTTAAAAATATAATAAATTTTAAAAATGATAACCAAAAATATTTTATTTATTATATTGTGATGCGTTTCATTATTATGAGGCACCTTTTAAAAGAAATATTAGACCAAAGTTGTATAATCATAAAAATAGTAAATTCCGCCATTTTTATAGCGTTATTTATATTAAAAAATAGATGTAAAACGAATATTAAATAATAGCTTATTCACATATTTCTATTTTAATTTATTCAATTGTATTGCTAAAAATAAACCGATCATCAAAATAACAGCAATAAAGCTCGTCAACCCCATCCAACCAGACATTTCCCAAACCAAACCACTACTACTACCCAAGATACTAGAACCTAAGTAGTAGCAAAATAAATACAGAGATGAACCTACGGCACGGTACTGCAGGGATTGAACTGATACCCAACTACTTGCCGTGGAATGCGCTGCAAAAAAAGCAAAAGTGAATATAATCAGCCCCAAAATGACTGACCAAAATGCCGGAATGAGCATGATCAACAACCCCAACAGCATCATGATCAGCATCGAAGGTAAAACTTTTGCCCGTCCAAAGCGTTTCCCCCAACTTGCAGCCCGAGGTGAACTATATATTCCTGCCAAATAAGCTATTGAAATTAGCCCAATCCAAGTTTGAGAAAGTTGATAAGGTTCTTCTAATAGGTGGTAGCTCATATAGTTAAATATAGAGACAAAACATCCCATGAGGATAAAGCCTTGAAGGAATAAAATTCTCAGCTTTGGATCTGCTAAATTTTTAACGAAAGATTCATAAAATCGGTTGAAACGAATGGGGTAAGCTTGAAAATGTTGAGATGCCGGAAGTAATAAAAAGAATGCTGTGGCTATACATAGGTTAATGATTCCAATAATCATCATGGCATTTTGCCAACTAATATAATCAATCAATACCCCGGCAATGAGACGACCACCCATTCCTCCAATCGCAGTACCCGATATATACAGGCCCATTGCAAAGCCTATATCTTTTTGCTCAATTTCTTCACCTATATAAGTCATTGCAACTGCAGCAACACCGCTCACACTTAATCCGATCAGCACGCGATTCAATAAAAATATTTCCCAAAGTGGAAATATAGAACTAATGATTGAAAGTGACGCTGCCAAAAATAAAGCGGTGACCATCACAGGCTTACGACCGAATCGATCTGAAATCAAACCAGTGAATAGCAGCCCAATCGCTAAGGCAATGGTAGAAAAAGATAAAGGAAAGCTGCTATGTGTCGGACTGACATGAAAGAAATTCGCAAAGATGGGCATCATCGGTTGTACACAATACAACGATGAAAAAATTGCGAAGCCAGCTAAAAATAAAGAAAATAAAATGGCAAGAAATGGCCGTGTGCCATATTCAATATATGGAGAATTTGAGGCTAAATCAGACATGAGCTTTCCATCAATGACAAGGATAGTATACGCCTTTCTGCCTTTAATTTAAAAATCACATAAAAATGAATGAAGAATTCTTTATTTTCTCCCCATTCCCTCCCTTTTCATCACACATAAAAAAACACCCCCTGATATCTCAGGGGGTGTTTCGAATAATGAGCTGGCGATGACTTACTCTCACATGGGTAACCCCACACTACCATCAGCGCTAAGAGGTTTCACTTCTGAGTTCGGGAAGGGATCAGGTGGTTCACTCTTGCTATTGTCGCCAGCACAACTGTTATGACTTTGCATTTGGTCTTATCTTTTCAGTGCCGTTGCTTGGTCAAATGAGTTATTAACAGATCATATCTAAGTTGCATATTTTGTTCTTAAGCGTTAACTAAATCAAGTTTGATTGATTATATGTGAATCAATTGATGCTTTACATACAACTGTTTGGGTGTTGTATAGTCAAGCCTCACGAGCAATTAGTATTGGTCAGCTTCATGCGTCACCGCACTTCCACATCCAACCTATCAACGTCGTAGTCTTCAACGGCTCTTTAGTGGACATAA